>CAMCIE010000162.1 GCA_945874815.1 uncultured Bacteroidales bacterium | reverse complement strand
GTGCTCTTAGGCATTCGCTGTATTTCAAGCGACAAGATACGCAGGGCAGCCATGACCTCAGTCACGGTGGCTGGAATCATTCCCAAATCCTCTCCGCATGCGAGCATTCCAGTAGAATCAAGCAGGGCAGGAAGCTTTGCCATGGCTTTGTCTTTCCAGAAAACATTGTTCCTGCGATAGAAGAAATCATCATACAGACGGTCGAAAGATGCGCGACGGCCTCCATCAAGACGGGCATAAGACCCACTCTTGCGTGCACCGATCTTCGGATGATAACATCCGCTCTGACGAGGATCCTCAAGGAAGAGGTCAGAATCCTGAGGATTGAATCCCTGATTGGTCAGATCCTGGCCCTGATAAGGGAGTGCCGGGCTGAAATGTCCCTCAAGTCCGCTCTTATACTGAATTGGAATCTCCCATATACGGAAGAAACCGAGGATATGGTCGATACGGAAAGCATCGAAATACTCTGACATCTTGCTCAGGCGGGCCTTCCACCATGCAAAGTCATCCTCTGCCATCTTTTCCCAGTTGTATGTAGGGAATCCCCAATTCTGTCCGTCCTCTGAAAATGCATCAGGTGGTGCTCCTGCCTGTGAATCCATGTGGAAGAGCTCCGGATAGAGCCATGCATCCACGCTGGTGCGGCTGATACCGATAGGAAGGTCACCTTTGAAGATAACTCCCTTGGAATGAGCGTATTCGCAAACCTCTGAGAGCTGTTTGTCAAGATGATACTGGACGAAACACCAGAAATTCACATCATCCTGATGCTCGGCACACAATGCAGCGATTTTCTTCTTGCTGTATTTCACATAGCCTTTCCACTTCGTGAAATCAGGAGTTCCGTTAAGGTCACGCAGGACGCAGAATGCCGCATAAGGCATGAGCCAGCCGCTGTTCTTTTTGATGAACTCAACGTATTCCTTCTTTGCAGAAAGCTTCTTGAAAGTCCTGGTGAAAGCCTTTCTGAGCATTGAAAGCTTGGCATTGTTTACTCTCTCATAGTCAATCTGTTCCAAGGAATTGAGTTCCTTCCGGAGTTCACGATATTCATCATCAACCTTCACGCCTGCCGCAGGAAGATTCAAAAACTGCGGATGAAGGGCGAAAGTGGAATTAGGATTATATGGATATGAATCTTCCCAGGTACCCAGCATCGTAGTGTCATTGATAGGAAGAAGCTGAAGAACGCTCTGGCCCGTGGATGCAGCCCAGTCAACCATTTTCTTCAAATCATAGAACTCTCCTACTCCGAAATCATCCTCGCTCCTGAGCGAGAACACAGGGATGGCAGTTCCTGCTCCCTTCCACTGACGTGAGGCAAATGCAGGATAAATGTCAGCCTCGACACGGAATTCCCCTTCAGAAGGTATGGTGCTGAACCAACGGTCCGGACCCTGTTCCCACTGTACAGGCTCCAGAGTCTTCTTGTCGGCAATCAGGAGTTTGTATGAGAAAGGCTCCTTCACACAAAGATTGAGGTTCCAGACAGGGAATGAAGCATCATCAAAAGGCACGACCCTGGTCCAGTTCTTCAAAGCCTTTCCGCTTCCGGCAATGGCAAGCACCTCACCCGGACGTACAACCGGCATTGCAACCTGGAGTAGCACATTTGCACCTTTAGGCATTTTTGCAGGCTTACCCGCCTTTCTTGAGAAAATGGAACCGGTGAATGCAGATGACCAGAAAGGAGAATCTGCAGGACGGTCGTTCCATCTGTCATTTACAGTGACAACCTGAGCATCGGCAATGGCTACAGAAAAGCTGTGTCCCTTCCATTCCTTGCGGACAGCAGCCCCGTCTTTCACGACTTCATAGTGATAGCCATCGAGTTCAGCTGCCTTCGCATTTTCAACGGAGCATCTCCAAAGACCCGCATCTACATAGGTCATCGGAAGACGTCTTCCACCTGAAAGACAGAGCACAAGGCTCTCCCCCCAGGAAGTCTTGTATTCAATACTGAAATCAAGCATCATAATATCATTAGTTTAATTGTTTATTTTTCATTTTCTTCCAGTTCAGCACCGGGAGTACGAATGCAACGACTGAAGCCGCAATCCAGAACCATGACACCGGCCCGAAATCATAAATATCCGCCCCATCAACGACAGTGGTATTGAATTGGATCAAATAACCACTGGTAATGTCCTGAAGGCCGGCGGCAAAATAGCTCGATATTCCCACTACTCCAAGAGCCGCCCCAGTTGCCTTACGGGGCACTATATCCACGGCCATCAATCCGGCGACGATGCAATAGAGAACACCGATGGCCAGACTGAACAAAGATACATAAAAGATATTCAAAATGTAACCTCCTCCCGTAAAAAGAAACAAAGCGAGAGAAAAAGTTCCAAGCATGCCGCAGATAACGGCCGGTTTTACACGGTCACTGTTGAAAACACGGTCTGAAAGCCAGCCTGCCAGCACTGTTCCGACGACTCCGAAAGCTGCGGAAAATGCAATGATTTGCGTTGCCTGCTCAAGACTGAAAAATTTGGCCTTCTGCAAAAAAAGCACTCCCCATCCTGCAACGGCATATTTCGTAATATAGATGAATGCGCTCGAAAGGGCAATGATCCACAAGCCCGGATGACGGATGATCATCTTCTGCAACTCCTTGGTAGCCATCGTGTCCTCCCTGGTCATTTTCTCATTCGAAAGGGTCTGGACCGACGGAAGGCCGCAACTCTCCGGAGTGTCACTTACCAGAAGCAGGATGACAAACGTTCCTATAAGACCGGCAACGGCGGCAACGACAAAACCATATATCCATCCCAATGCCCCGACGACGGCACCGGTGAATATGAAAGAGAGGAATTCTCCGATATATGGAGTGGAGCTGAAAATGCTGTAGAATGTCCCCCTTTTTGACTGTGGGAACCAGCGGGAGAGGCTTATCACCCCCGGAGGGGCACCCATGCTCTGTGTCCATCCGTTGATACCCCAAAGAATGGCAAAGGATATGAATATCAGCAATGTAGGTAAACCTGAAAGCTTATCCAGGAACCCGAGAACGCCCATCATAAGGTTGACAATGGCTGAAATCAGAAGGCCTGTGGCCATGAACCGGCGTATGTTGCAATAATCGGCAATGAACCCGTTCATGAATTTGCCAACGGCATAGACGAAAAGCAAGGCTGAACCGATGATTCCGAGTTCACCTGCAGTGAGGACACCTTCATCAATCAGGGGCTGCTTGACAACGCTGAGGCTCATACGGCATACATAGTATAGGCTATATGCGACTGTAACACCCCAGAACGTCCTGTTTCTGAGCGATTTATAGGTTTTGTGTATCTGATCCTCCGCAACCTTTTCCTGCGAGGGCTTGCTTATCCTGTAGTATGAGTATAAACTCATTAAGATCCAACGTTAAGATTTTCCTTTGCAAAGATATGAAAAAAGGTGAATTTTACTATATTAGCGGTCTAATCAAATACCCCTTGAAATGAAACGTTTTATCACAATTGTTGCAGCGGCTTTCATATCCGCAAGCATTTTCGCCCAGACTCCGAAGGACGTAAAATATGTTTTCACCGAGGCATCGGACCTCAATCTCATCGGAAAATTGATCGATACACCCAACCCCTACCACAGGGTCGATACCGTAAAATACAAGGGGTTCACCAAAGGAGAGAACAACCAGGTAAGGTGTTCTGCCGGTCTTGCAGTCCTGTTCACCACCAATTCCAGCGTCATATCCGTAAAAACCGAATATGGATACCAATATAGCAATGTCAACACCATGCCTTTGTCTTACAGAGGTTATGACCTTTATATAATGAAGGACGGCCAGTGGCTTTGGGCAGGAGCAGGAGCCACAAAAGAAGGAGCGCAAAGCTCTGACAACAAGGTGATTGTGAAAGACATGGACCGCAGCGAGAAGCAATGCCTGCTCTACCTGCCGATTTACTGCGAAGAATATTCCGTAAAAATAGGAGTGGAAGAAGGAGCAACCATACGAAGCATGGAATCTCCATTCCGTCACAGAGTGGGAATATTCGGCTCAAGCTACACCCACGGAATCAGCACAAGCAGGGCCGGAATGAGCTATCCGATGCAGTTCATGCGCCACACCGGCATTCAGCTTCTGAGCCTGGGATGCAGCGGCAACTGCAAGCTGCAGCCTTATTTCGCTGATGTACTGTGTGATGCAGATGTGGATGCCCTGATTTTTGACGCATTCTCCAATCCGGGAGCAAACATGATCCGTGAGAGGCTTTTCCCTTTCATCGAAAAGATTCAGGAGGCGCATCCGGACATCCCTCTGATTTTCCAGCAGACCATATACAGGGAAACCCGCAATTTCAA
>CAMCIE010000161.1 GCA_945874815.1 uncultured Bacteroidales bacterium | reverse complement strand
CATCATCAGGGTGAGGATGGCTCCTGTTACTCCCAGGTCGTTCACTGTGAATGGGGTGCTGTCGAACTTATAGCCAAGGACTATGTTGCCGATCCGCCTTCTCATATCCCCGAGGTTTTCTGACAGGCACAGAATCGCCATGATTTCAGATGCCGGAGTGATGTCGAAACCTGATTCCTGGACAAGCCCGTTGGTGCGCGGGCCCAGTCCTGTCACGATGCTTCTCAGAGAACGGTCGTTGACGTCAAGGACTCTTTTCCACAGGATTTCTTTCAGGGCGAACCCTTCAGCCTGGTGCTGGTAGATGTAGTTGTCCAGGAGCGCAGCTATCATGTTGTGCGCCGAGGTTACTGCATGGAAGTCTCCTGTGAAATGCAGGTTGATTTTTTCCATGGGGAGGACTTGCGCGTAGCCGCCGCCTGCAGCTCCTCCCTTCATTCCGAAGCACGGACCGAGTGAAGGCTCCCTGAGCGCCACGATGGCTTTCTTGCCGATTTTGTTCAGACCCAGGGCAAGTCCGACTGATACGGTGGTCTTTCCTATTCCTGCCTTGGTTGCTGTAATAGCCGTGACAAGTATGAGCTTGTGGCCGGAGGCCTTTCCTGCATCTTTCAGATTCTCAGGCAATTTAGCCATGAAATGGCCATAGGGTTCAATCTTGTCTGTCGGTATTCCGGCCTCTGCTGCAATCTCGCCTATAGGACGCATTGCAATGCTCCTTGCAATTTCGATGTCAGATTTCATCTCTTTTTTCTAACCAATTACGTTTCTAACCAAAAACGGACGCGAAATTAGCAAAAAAATTCATAATTTTGCAGTTTTGGTAAACCGCACAGTTATGATTACATTTGGATACAACAACAAGTTCAACGGCCCCATCAGGGCCATCGTGGCTTTGGCTCTCGGAATTCTCATGATAATTGCCGGAGACAAGGCAATGAATGCTGTCGTAAAGGTGATTGCAATATTCGTAATCGCCTCAGGAGTAGTTTCCTTCATAGTCGGCTTTAAGAAAAAGGAAGACAGCACCAAACCTTTGATGGTCACCAATGCGGTATTTGACCTGCTGATCGGTGTGGTACTCTTCATCTTCAATTCTTTCTTTGCAGATTTGTTCATCTATGTCATCGGCTTTATCCTGCTAGCTTTCGGAGTTTTCCAGATCATTGCTCTTTCAAGCGCAAACAGAATATTGGGTGTTGGCTGGTTTTCGTTCCTCATGCCTGTGCTTGTAGCCGCGGCAGGCGTTTTCCTTCTGTTCAATCCCGTGTTTGCAAAGGCTTGGATCTGCATAATGGCAGGAGCTGCCCTGGTGGTATATGGTCTGTCGGAGCTGATATCCTCATGGAAGATGAAAAAGGCCATCGATGAATATGAGATACATAGGGTGCAGCCGAAGCCGGAACCTCAGGAGGATAATTCAGTTGATGATATTAAGGACGTTGATTATCAGAAAGTTGACTAATCGGAGGCTGACCGGGGAATGATTCCAAGACAGACGGTAGATAAGATATTGGACACCGCGCAGATTACGGATGTTGTCGGTGACTTCGTGACTTTGAAAAGGCGCGGGGCCAACTATATCGCATGCTGTCCCTTCCACAATGAAAAGACTCCTTCTTTCTATGTCTCTCCCTCGAAGGGAATTTTCAAATGTTTCGGATGCGGAAAGTCAGGCACCGCGGTAGGCTTCATCATGGAACATGAAAGCCTGTCCTATGTCGAGGCTTTGAAATATCTCGCGAAGAAATATCATATAGAGGTGGTGGAGAAGGAGGAGAGTGCGGAAGAAATAGCCAGGAAGCAGAAAAATGAGAGTCTGCTGCTGGTCAGCGACTTTGCGGGCAAATTCTTTGTCGAAAGTCTATCTTCGGCCGAGGGCCGTTCTGTGGGATATTCCTATTTCAAGAGCAGAAAACTTGAGGATGATACTATCCGGAAATTCGGTCTGGGATGGGCACCTTCAGACAGGCAGGCTCTTTCTACTGCTGCCAGGCAGGCCGGCTACAAGGAGGAATTCCTCATTGAGACAGGTCTGTCAATCAAATATGAAGACGGAAGGCTTGTCGATCGTTTCTATGACAGGGTAATCTTCCCCATCCATTCCCCGAACGGAAGGATCATTGCATTCGGCGGCAGAACTTTGCGCACGGACAAGACTGTTGCAAAGTATGTCAATTCTCCTGAAACTGAGATTTATATAAAAAGCAAGTCCTTGTATGGAATCTATTTCGCAAAGAACGAGATTTCACGAAAGGACAAATGCATCCTGGTCGAGGGTTATCTGGATGTCCTGTCCATGCATCAGCTGGGCATCACCAATGTGGTGGCATCCAGCGGTACTTCGCTCACTGTAGAGCAGATACGTCTGATCAGGAGGTTTACCGACAATGTTACGATCATATATGATGGTGACGGTGCCGGAATACATGCAGCCCTGAGGGGCATAGGACTGGTACTCAAAGAAGGCATGAACGTGAAGGTGGTGCTGCTGCCTGACGGACAGGACCCTGACGATTTTGCCAAATCGCATTCTTTGGACCAGGTAAATGATTATATATCAGCACACGAGCAGGACTTCATAAGCTTCAAGACCGAGATGCTGCTCGGCGAGGCTGGCAATGACCCGCTCAAAAGGGCTGAACTGATAAATGACATAGCAGACACCATAGCTCTTATTCCGGATGCTGTGGTCAGGGCTATGTATGTGCGTTCTTCTGCTGCAAAGTTCGATATAGATGAGAGGCTGATTTTGGACAGGATCAATTCATCCCGTACTACGATGATTGTCGCAGAGCAGAAGCAGAAGGAAAGGGAAAGGCAGAAGGCTGAGACGCAGCCTGTTGCGGAAGTGCCTGATGTACAGGCTCCTGCAGTGGTCCCAAGCAATTCTCCTGTGAAAATCGAGGAACCTTATCTGGCTCCGTGCGAGAAGGATTTGCTTGGCTTCATTCTGGAGGAAGGCTGCACCAATCTGGATTTTGACCGGGATTCCAAATATTATATGGAAGGTCAGGAGTGCACGGTTGCTGACTTCATTGACGGAATCCTTGCAGAGGATGATGCCGATTTCGTGAATTCTTCATACAGGAAAGTATATGAGGCGTATTTTTCCCTGTATGAAGATGGTTTGACCCAGTCTCAGATCCAGTCCAGGCTTCTGAATAGTGAAGATCCTGAGATAGAAGCTGTTGCAAGAGATTTGCTGATTGAAAAGTACCAGATTACGGTGAGCAATTACGAGAAATCTCTCACGGCGGTTTCAACCAGACTGGTCATCTACGTGCCAAAGGCTCTGATGGCTTATCAGTGCAAGAAGGTGGAACTGCTTCTCAGAAAGCTGACAGAAGAGCTTTCCGAGGCCGAGGCTTCGGATGATATTGAGGCTCAGGGACGTATCCTTGCCAAGATAGGGGATTACAACCGGGCCCGCACCCGCCTTCACAATGAGCTTGGCCGGGTTTAGGAACTTTCCCCGATTGGATGAGGCCATGCGCTTGGTGATATGAATATGAAACCGAACATGAAAATTTTTGATAGTATGAAATATGAAATAAATACAGAACCAATGGAAAACAACACAAAATTCAACCGCACGCTTGTGACCTGCGCACTTCCGTATGCAAACGGTCCGGTGCACATCGGACACCTTGCCGGAGTATATGTGCCGGCTGACATCTATGTGAGGTATCTCAGGATGAAAGGTGAAGATGTACTCTACATCTGCGGTTCAGACGAACATGGAGTGCCGATTACCATCAAGGCAAAGAAAGAAGGATGCACACCTCAGGATATCGTTGACAGGTATCATAAAGTAATAAAGGATTCTTTTTCAGGTCTTGGAATCAATTTCGACATCTATTCGAGGACTTCGTCAAAGGTGCATGAGGTGAATGCTTCGGCATTTTTCCGCAAGCTCTACGAAGAGGGCAAGTTCATCGAGAAGGAAAGCGAGCAATACTATGACGAGGAGGCAAAGACCTTCCTCGCAGACCGTTACATCACCGGTACCTGTCCGCGTTGCGGATCAGAGGGTGCATACGGTGACCAGTGCGAGAAATGCGGCGCCACACTCAGCCCTGACGAGCTTATCAATCCGAAGTCGTCCCTGAGCGGAAGCCCGCTTGTGAAGAAGGCTACCAAGCATTGGTATCTTCCTCTGGATCAGTACGAAGCATGGCTTTCAGACTGGATTCTCAACGGTCACAAGGAGTGGAGAAGCAATGTCTATGGACAGTGCAAGAGCTGGATTGACGGCGGTCTTCAGCCTCGTGCAGTGAGCCGTGACCTGGACTGGGGCGTTCCTGTTCCGGTTGAAGGTGCGGAAGGCAAGGTGCTCTATGTCTGGTTCGATG
>CAMCIE010000160.1 GCA_945874815.1 uncultured Bacteroidales bacterium | reverse complement strand
CTTTGATTTATGCCTGATACCCTCGTTGGAGCCGTCGTTCATATTTATGAAAAGAGGTTCCCAATCCTGTGGAAGGGTGTTGTTGTCAACGGCATAGCCATGATTCTGTGATGTGATGAAACATCTCTGTGTTCCAACCTTCATGACTGGCTGGTTGTGGCTCCTGTGTCCGTATTTCAATTTATATACGGACGCTCCTGCTGCCTTTGCAAGCAGCTGGTTGCCCATGCAGATACCGAAAATCGGCTTGTCCGATGCAGCCATTGCCTTGCGGAGAACCCGTACTGCCTCGTCGCAGTTGTCAGGATTGCCCGGACCATTGGAAATGAACAGACCGTCATAAGCGATGGAGGTATAATCATAATTCCATGGAACACGGATGACCTCAACTCCACGTTTGAGAAGACACCTTATTATATTGTGCTTGACACCACAGTCAACAAGGACCACTTTCTTGTCTGCTCCCTCATTGTATCTGATCACTTCCTTGCAGCTGACCTTGTCCACGAAATTGATCTGTGTATAATCCTCCTCTTCCACATTCTCATCGACGCCTTCGATGACGATGCGTCCTTTCATCACTCCGCTTTCCCTGAGAATCTTGGTCAGTTCCCTTGTATCTATGTCGGTGATTCCCACGATTTTTTCCCTCTTGAGCCAGTCAGAGAGACTCTCCACAGCATTCCAGTGGCTGTAGTTGTCACTATACTGGCTGACGATGAGTGCCTCAGCATGAATCCTGTCGCTTTCCATGAATGTCGCAAGCCCGTTATCCTGGAATGTGAAAGGAGGAACACCATAGTTGCCGATGAGTGGGTAGGTAAGCACCATCAGCTGTCCGGCATAGGAAGGGTCGGTGAGACTCTCCGGATAACCGCTCATTGCCGTGTTGAAGACAACTTCTCCGCTTACAGGTTTCTCATAACCGAAAGATTTACCTTTGAAGCGCATTCCGTTGTCGAGAATCAGAGTCGCCTCTGTCATTGTCTGCTCTGTCATAAGATTTCCGATTTTTCAATATAATCAATGAATGCTTTGTTTACAAGCTTATTACCTCCCGGGGTAGGGTAGTCCCCGCTGAAATACCAGTCTCCCGGATGGTTGGGACATGCCTGGTGCAGTCCCTCAATGCTCTGGTACACAAGTACAACCTCCGCCTTTGTTCCGGCAGGGGTCAGAAGACGTACCATCTCTTCCGATATCTCTTCGTCTGTGAAAGGAGCATAAATGTCCTTCACATAATTGATAATCTGTTCTTTAGGAAGTCCTGTCTGTGCGAGGGACTTCTCGTATGCTTCACGGATCACATCAGTCATTCCCCGTTTCACAAGGAGTGAAATGGCAGCTTTGAATGCGATGAACTGGTCAAGGCTGGCCATGTCGATGCCGTAATAGTCGGGATATCTTACCTGTGGAGATGAGGATACGATGACTATTTTTTTCGGCCCGAGCCTGTCAAGAATACCTATGATGCTTTGTTTCAACGTGGTACCTCTGACAATGCTGTCATCTATGATGACCAGGTTGTCCACCTGTGGCCTGAGGCTTCCGTAAGTGATGTCATAGACATGCGCGGCAAGGTCGTTGCGGCTGTTGCCTTCGGCAATGAATGTCCTGAGCTTGATGTCTTTGATTGCCACTTTTTCGCTTCTGATCCTGCGTGACAGGATTTTTTCAAGCTCATCATGGTCAGGGCAGTGTCCGAGCTTCTCTATGTCTTTGACTTTCAACTCATTGAGATAGTTGTCAAAGCCTTCAAGCAAGCCATAGAACGCTACTTCTGCCGTGTTCGGGATGAATGAGAAGACCGTGTGCTCCACATCATTGTCCACAGCTGCAAGTACCTGGTCCACAAGCTCTTCACCAAGTTTCTTCCTTTCCCTGTATATGTCGGTGTCACTTCCTCGGCTGAAATAAATCCTCTCAAATGAGCATGCCTTCAGAGTCCTTGCCCGGTTGATTTGCTCAAGCCTCATGCTTCCGTTCTTGCTGACAATGATGGCTTCTCCTCTTCCGAGCTCATGGATGCTGTCAACAGGCACGTTCAGTGCTGTCTGGATCACCGGTCTTTCGGAGGCCAGCACAATCACCTCATCGTCTTTGTACCAGAATGCAGGCCTGATTCCCCAGGGATCTCTCAATGCGAATGATTCGCCGCTTCCAGTGATTCCGCACATCACATAGCCGCCGTCCCAGTCCTTGCTTGAAGTCCTGAGCACATTGGCCATGTCAATCCTCTGCTCGATGGCATGGGTTATGTCCATTCCCCGTAGCCCTTCGGCAACGCACTCGTTCTAAAGCCTTTCCACCTCGCGGTCGAGCCTGTGGCCCATCTGCTCCAGGATGATATATGTGTCCGCATATTTTCGTGGATGTTGTCCGGCAGCTGTAATCTGTCCGAAAATTTCATCCACATTTGTCATGTTGAAGTTACCGCACATTGACAGGTTCTTGGCTCTCCAGTTGTTCCTTCTGAGGAAGGGATGAACATATTGGAGTCCGCTTTTTCCTGTCGTGGAGTAACGAAGGTGGCCCATATAGATCTCGCCGGCAAAGGGGAGGGTGGTTTTTGCATACTCGGCATCATGGAGCTGCTCCGGGGTGAGATCCTTGAAATAGGCCTGTACAGATGAAAAAATTTCCGTGATGGCTCCCGAACCGAGCGCCCTCTCACGGAACATATATTCTTCTCCAGGATTTGCCTGAAGTTTGACGCAGGAAAGACCGGCCCCCTCCTGTCCTCTGTTATGTTGCTTTTCCATCAGAAGATAAAGCTTGTTCAGCCCCCACATCCAGGTGCCGTACTTCTGCTGGTAATATTCCAGAGGTTTCAGGAGGCGGACCATTGCCACCCCGCATTCATGTTTTAAAGGTTCCATCCAAGATTATGTTTAAGTCCGTTCGTTTTATATCATTGCATTCTTCCTATTCCCACTCGATTGTTGCAGGTGGTTTGGAAGAAACATCATAACATACCCTGTTGACTCCTTTTACGTGGTTGATGATGTCGTTGCTGACTTTTGCGAGGAACTCATAAGGGAGGTGAGCCCAGTCAGCGGACATAGCATCCTGGCTTGTGACAGCCCTCAGAGCGACTGCTTTTTCGTAAGTCATTTCGTCAACCATCACACCGACGCTCTGTACCGGAAGGAGGATGACTCCTGCCTGCCATACCTGGTCGTAGAGGCTTGTCTGCTTTCCATCCTTGTCAGTGGTCTTCCACTCCCTGAGTCCGCGGATGAAGATGTCATCCGCTTCCTGAAGGACAGCCACTTTCTCACGAGTAATGTCGCCGAGGATACGGACTGCAAGTCCCGGTCCCGGGAAAGGATGTCTTCCTATAAGATGTTCAGGCATTCCCATCTGACGGCCTACCCTGCGTACTTCATCCTTGAAGAGCCATTTCAGAGGCTCACAAAGGCGAAGATTCATCTTCTCAGGAAGTCCGCCCACATTGTGGTGGCTCTTGATGGTCTTGCCGGTTATGTTGAGGCTCTCGATCCTGTCAGGGTAGATGGTGCCCTGGGCGAGCCATTTTGCGTCTTTGATTTTCATGGCTTCGGCATCGAAAACGTCGATGAAGCCTTTGCCTATTATCTTTCTCTTCTTCTCCGGATCGGTGACACCAGCGAGTTCGCTGAAGAATTTTTCGCTTGCATCGACCCCGATTACATTGAGCCCCAGACATTCATAATCTCTCATGACGTCTTCAAACTCGTTCTTGCGGAGAAGACCGTGGTTCACGAAAATACAGGTCAGGCGGTCTCCGATGGCCTTGTTCAGAAGGACGGCTGCAACTGAAGAATCCACTCCGCCCGACAGGCCTAGGATAACTCTGTCATTTCCAAGCTCTTCCTTGAGCTGCGCCACGGTTGAGTCCACGAATGAAGCCGGGCTCCAGTCCTGACGGCTGCCGCAGATGTTCACTGCAAAATTCTTGAGGAGGAGGGTGCCCTGCTCGGAGTGGAATGCCTCCGGATGGAACTGCACGCCCCAAAGTTTTTCATCATTTGCCTGGTAAGCTGCATATTTCACCTTGTCGGTGGATGCGATGCACCTGAAGTTCTCAGGCAACTGGGTGATGGTGTCCCCATGGCTCATCCAGACCTGGGAATTGTCCGAGAAGCCTTCGAAGAGGGGATTTTCTTTTTCAAATGTTTTCAGGTTGGCCCTGCCATATTCTCTGGAACCTGCCGGCTCAACTTTTCCTCCACCGGTATGAGCCATGAACTGTGCTCCATAGCATATTCCGAGAATCGGGTATTTGCCACGGATACCGTTCAGGTCCACCTTGAATGCTTCCGGATCATAGACGCTGTAAGGCGAACCGGAAAGGATGACACCTATGATTGATGGGTCATCGTATGGAAATTTGTTGTAAG
>CAMCIE010000159.1 GCA_945874815.1 uncultured Bacteroidales bacterium | reverse complement strand
GGGTCTTGGTATAGTCATGGACATCCACTGCAACAGGGTTATCCTTCCAGTCAAGCGGGAAGTCGATCCGGAGTCCGCCATGGCCCCAGCTTCTGTCTTTGCTCACGGCCATGAGTTCGTCTGCGTAGAGTATCTGAGGGATACCTCTCAGGGTTGCCATCATCGCCATGACGATTTTCTGGCGCGGGACACTTTTGTTCAGTATGTCCGCAATGCGCTCGGTATCGTGGTTTCCGGGGAATATCATCATATTGGACATGTCCGTATAGTACTGGTCATTTGCTATGGCATCATATATTTTCACCATTCCCTCGTCCCAGTTGACGGTATCACGGGGCATTCCCTCGCAGATTGCCGCCTGAAGCGGGAAGTCCATTATGCACGGAAGGTTGCTGTTGAAGCCGTCCCAATTAGGATGATTGGCCTGCCAGTATGCAAGCTGCGGCACGTTGCATGACCATACTTCGCCGACTATATTGATGTTCGGATACTCTTCGCGTACGCTTTTGCACCACTGGCTCATCGGCACCTTTTCATTGTACGGATAGGTGTCAACGCGGAGTCCGTCAAGGTCGGCATATTCAATCCACCATACAGCCCACTGCTTGAAATACTGAAGTACATAAGGATTGTCAAGATTCATGTCCGGCATTGAGGTGTCGAACCATCCGCCAAGCATGTTTTCTCTATCTATGTCTGCACAGTAAGGATCGTTCTGGGCTGAAAAGGCGCAGTTGCTCTTGGTGTATTCCGGCCACACATGGATCCAGTCCTTGAATGGAAGGTCCGCCATCCACCAATGCGCTGTTCCACAATGGTTCGTAACGATGTCCATTATCATTTTTATGCCTTTTGTATGGCCCTCGGCAACGAGGTTGCGATAGTCTTCATTCGAGCCGAAGCGACGGTCGATGTGATAGTAGTCAGTGCAGGCATATCCGTGATATGAGACTACCGGCTCATTATCCTCAAGAAGAGGGGTGTTCCAGATTGCCGTGACTCCCAGGTCGGCAAGATAGTCCAGCTGGCTGCGGATGCCGGCTATGTCTCCGCCATGACGGCCAGTAAATGACTCTTTGTCAACGCTTTCCATATTACGTGGCACTGCGTCGAGACTTTCGTCACCATCCACGAAACGGTCAGGCATTATGAGATAGATGAAGTCCTTGGTGGAAAAGCTTGTTCTCTGGGCGGAACCTTCGCGACGCTGCGCTATCTCATAAGGTACTTTGAAGGATTCTCCCCCTTTGCTGAATACGAGCCAGTATGTACCGGGCTCGGCCGAAGGTGATACTTCGACATCAAGGAAGAGGTAGTTCGGGCTGTCGGCCTTGTGGATTTTCCGGATTTCAGCCTTTCCTCCTTCAAGAGTTACATCATAGGTTGAGATTTCCGGTCCCTGGACCAGGATCTGGAGCGGAGTTTTCATGCCAACCCACCATGAAAGCGGTTCAACGCGGTTGACTTGATTGAAGCTTGCATCAGCTACGGTTGCAGGGTCAAATGCTGCCTGTCCGCAAGCTGCCAGCATTGCAGAAGTGGCGATCATTGTCAGTATTCTTTTCATTTGATTGGGGCTTAGTTTCTGAATGGATCAAGTGCTATTGTAGGCTTGCCGTTCTGGAAGGCACCATAATCATAGCCATTGCGGCTCTTCTCTGATTCCGGTTCCCAGTAGAATATTCCTTTGAAACGGGCTTCAGCTTTCAGGCCTTTCAACACAGCCTCAAGAGCGGCTTTGGATGCCTGTGGGTCCGATGCCGGCATTCCGAATTCAACCAGCATCACGTCTTTCTTATAGGCGTTGGCAAGTGTCTTGACATTCGATATTGCCTTGTTCACTTTGTCCGACCAGTCAGGGTAGCCGCCATTCTCCCAGTATGACGGATAGAGGGAAAGACCTATCATGTCATATTGGAGTCCGACATTGGCCATCAGTCCATAGAACCAGTTGAGGGTATCCATCTTCCACGCATTGTCGATGTGAAGGATGACTTTTGCTTTGGGATATATTGTCCTGACCTTGTCGGCTCCGGCTTTGAAAAGTCTGGAGAAACCGGCAGCATTCTGGCCCTGAACTCGGCCCGACTCCCACAGCATTCCGTTGGTAACCTCATTTCCTACCTGAACCCATGCAACGTCGATTCCCTTGCTTTTGAGCATATTGAGCACATCGGAGGTATGATCTGCAACTGCGGCCGCAAGCTTGTCCAGATCGTAGCCTTTCCATGCCTCAGGCACGTTCTGTTTTCCGGGATCTGCCCATGAATCCGAATAATGGAAGTCAATCATTATGTTCATTCCGAGTTCTTTGGCGCGGAGACATTTTTTCAGAAGGTCGTCCTTCCCGTTCCATCCATTCTCCGGATTAACCCACACTCTGAAGCGTAAAGAATTGAATCCCAGCGATTTCATAAGTGCCGGGCAGTCCATTTCGGCGCCATCGTAAGTATAGAATTTGTAACCTTTGCTTTCCATCTCGGTGTACCAGCCGATGTCAGCTCCCTTGGCGAATGCTACTTGGTCTTCGTTATTGTCATCCTTGGCCGGAGCATCGATTTTACTGTTTTCGCAGGCTGCGCTGATGAATGCTGCAAAAGCAAGAGCCAGAAGTGATTTCAGTTTCATGTCGTGTAATTTAGTGGCCCACGAAGATAATAAATTTCTCCGGGACTCCACTACTCACTTCCGCTGAAATGTAAAAAGCAATTGACGAACGGTGTGCTTTTACAGATGTAAGTGGTCAGATTCTTGCGTCCAGCCAGGACAGACGTGCGCTGTAGAATTCTTTCAGGTAGCTGACTTCCGCCTCGTATGAACCAAGTACCTTTTCATTTGGCCATACCCACTGATTGAGGATTTTCCATCTGTCAAAATTGCGTTTCTGGGCATCTTCGAGAATGAATGCCTGTTCACTTATGAACTGTGGAATCTGACTGAGCTGAGGATAGAGTTCCTTCCAGCGGGCCCTTACTTTTTCTTCGAAATCCTTGTGTTTGAAAAGATGGTAGTACCAGCCGGTGTTTTTCCCTTGGAGAGAATAATACCGAATGAAAAAGCCGGTGTATGAGTTGTCCAAACCGGGGATATCGGATGAGAAATAGTTGCAGTTGCCCAAGGTGAGGTCGAAATCCCATACATGATACATTTCAAGCTTACCGCCTTTTTCCTTGGTCAGGAATGTACTTTTGCGGAGATTGCCGTCAATATTCTTGGTCAGTTCCTGGATTATGTAATTGTCTATGAATGACTTCTCATCAATATAATCCTTGTAGCTGCCATCACCCCGGCGCAGTGCATCCTCAAAATCACTGAAATATTTCTTCACATAATCTTGCTGAGCCTGGTTTGGCTCCGCAGGTTCCTGGAACATCACAGGAGCGCCCATTCCAGTCCAGAAGCAGACTGTTTCATCCATGTTCTGTTCCAGCTCAAGGTAATAATCCCCTTCGATGTCACCTTCTTCGGCAACATTGATATTCACCCTGTCGGATGAGACTTTCTTATGCTCGCAGAACGTATAGACACCTTCATATTTGCCGTTCATATAGACCTCTACGCTCACCATGCGAGGTGTCCATTTGAATCCGCAAATTCTGGATATTTCCATCGCCGTTACATTCCTCAGCAGGGTTTTGTCGGCATAATTTGCAAGCAGAGCCCATTCTTTGTCCGCCGGCATTCCAAGGATGGAGGCTTTGCTTTCAAGCTTAACCTTGTATGGCTTCTTTGGCATCCCCCATGTGGAATTGCCGCGTCCGCGTATCTTCATAGGGGCGCTGAAGACCTCTGATGATCCATAAATACCCTTGGTATCAGTTATCTCTATCTTTCCTGACACATAGTCTTCCTTGCTGACAACCGGAGCTGTAGTGGTGATTCTCACTACAGGAAGGCTTCTTCTTTTACGGAGTTCGTCAGTGCGGCTTTTGAAATAAATGACCGATCCATTGCTAAGATGGATGTACAAGGTGTATCCGTCTGTGTAGGCATAGACCACAAGTGACTCCGTATCAGACCTTTCAGGCGTATATGGGACACCCGTGATAAGGCCTGAGACACACCATGTAGTGGTCTGTGGCGGAACGCCTACTGCTGCGGGCTTGCTGTTGCGGCAATCCGCAATCTTCATATCTTTTTGCGGAATGACAAGGACAGATCCATCGTCAAATGCCAAAGAAACTTCATTCGTACCATAGGTAACCGAAGATATTATTTTGCCGGCCTGGCATGCACTAACCACTGAAACTACCAGGTCAGAAGGCTTTCTTTCTTCTTCGACAACAGGTTTGTCACAAGCATAAAGGAAAGAAAGTATCGTAACAAACAAAAATAAAACCTTAATGAATCTGTCCTTCATCATCCTTGTTTTGATAAAAATTAATT
>CAMCIE010000158.1 GCA_945874815.1 uncultured Bacteroidales bacterium | reverse complement strand
ACCCTCAATCCGAACCTCTAATCGTCAGAAACGTCAGGATTTTGTTTGATTTTGCAACAAAATCAAACAAAATTTCATAGACCAATCGCCCTTGGACGCACGTCCAGGGGCTTTTTTTGCAAATATCCGTGTAAAATTTCGGTACACGGATATTTACCGGGAACTTTGCGGCAGACAAAATACAAATGATATGGTACACGTAGAATACAGATTATTGCTTTTTGCCGCATGTCTTCTTGCCATGACGACATCATGTGAGATTATTGATGACGATCTCAACAAGCATCTTACCCAGGAGAAGGACAGTACGAGTATCAGCCTCAATGCAGTAGCTGACATTCTTGCAGCCGTCCCGCTCGACAGAATCCATCTTCTGGAGGTACATCGTGCCGTGAGCACATCCTCAACAAACGGTTATGACGAGGAATATACTATGAAAGATCTGTTTTCCAACCCCGGGGCAGGTGTAGGAGAAGATGGGACTTCTACCAAGGTCACGGAATTCCAGTCCAATCCTTTGAGAAAACTGATAGAAAAGCATGTACGCAGCACAGCCTCAGTCAAAAGCTCCGGCAGTGATGTGCCTCCTGTCGGCGACCCTGACAGCTTTCTCAAAGCCCTGACCGAGTCCGATGTGCAGATTTACTGGCCATATTCACAGGAATGGGATGAAAAGACGATGCCAATCATCACTTTCGACCCGGAAGACGGAGGAGAAACAAATATCGGATATAGGATAATATGCAATGAAGACGGCTCCAGGGATGTGGAAACTGTCATCGTGGACGAAAAAATGGCGCAAGAAATGCCAGTGTGGGTTGTAAATCGTAATTCAGATGCTGAGTTCACATCTTTGGAACTTTTGAGAAGACAGGATCCTGACTGGGGAAACGGAGGTGGAAACATTGTCGTCAAGCCTTCGCCCCAGTCTCCTGTCAAGTCTCCCGACCAGCCTTTGAAAGCCCTGATTCTCAAGGATTTCACAATGAAAAGGAATTTCGATCCATGGTTCTGCGGAGGATCGGAGTTCTGGATTAAAGCGGGCTATGTAAAAGATTTCACTGCTTCCACCGAAGCTGAGCTGCGTCTCTACAATCCCACAATCACGGACTTCCTCGTAGTCGTAAAGAGGAGCCAGCTGGGTATCCCTCAGCCTTTCAATGCCATGCTTGTGTCGGACTGGAGCGATCAGATGACACATTGCGCCTTCATGATTACGGAAGATGATGGAGGCACCAGGACTGAATGGAAATGCACGGCCCTTGTAAGGATAGCCTCCAAAAGCTACGGTGTGGAGATAAATCTACCTTTCAATAAAAGGGATGACATTGTATGGCGGGGACAGCTTGCCAGCAAGTGGCTCGATTCCAACAGCGACATCAATTCGCACTTCGGAGATGTGGATATTACTTTTGAGGTTCAGGAATATGGGCGCTGACAGTCATTTCGCATTTGCCGCAGTCAAAGCCCAAGGCAAACCTGCGGCCGTTGTTCACAAGGAACAGCTTTCTGCTGTCACGGCATTCCTTGAGGCAGATGCCGAGCTCGTGCCTGATGCAATATTTGGTACGCATCAGTTCTGCATCCGCTACAGGGGCGAGCTCATAAGCCATCCCTTTGATTTTGGCTCCTGACTGGATGTAAATATTTTCGGATAAATGGTTTGTTACATTCTGACGGTAGTCCGCTGCAGATTCAGGATATCTTTCCAAAGGTTTCCTTTCGGTTACACGGTAAAGAGCCTTGCTCCTGCAGGAATGATTATCAAGCAACTGCGTGATTGTGCGGCGGATACCGTTCAGGAATGAGGCACTCATGAGAGGAATCTCTGCGTCCTTGTCAGGCGACTGCGGGACGAACCTGTAGTGCAGGGAAGATTTACCCAACTGGTTCATTATCAATGATACCATTCTATCTCTGTTGGATGCCAGAGTGTTTCCTGCGTCAAATACCTCGCTCACAGACCTTCCGTCCTCGGAAGTCGCATTTGCCCTGACGAGGAAAGATTCCTGGTCGGATATGCTGAATTCCAGACTGAGGCTCACCATAATTTCCCTGATACTTTTGTTCCTTTCGATTTCCTTTTCGAATGCAATGCTGATATTGCGGAACAGCTTTGCTCCGATATAAAGCGAAGGGGTGCTTTTGCACCTTACAGTATTGCCGGAGCAAACATCACCGCGGAAGCCTACCACAGTGGAATCCGCTGCCACGAAAGAGAACCCGTCCCCATTTGAAAGGTCAAGTCTCCTGCCTTTGGAGTCCACTTCCAGCCAGGACTTGTCCCGGGACAGCTTGCAGACAGTTCCAAGGTATTCTCCCATGGACTTGGCTGCATCCATGCTTGCCCATTTGCCTTTGGTCGCATCAATGAACAACTTTGTGTAGCCTCGGTTGAAGGTCTTGGACAAGTCAGGTGTGAAGCCTCCGCTTACTGAGCCGAACGAGGCTCTTGAATAAGTGGCAGGATTGTTCCTTACGAGACGGTTGAGCTCGGAAGAGTAGTCGCTGACCACATTCCTTACGTAGGACTCGTTTTTCAAGCGTCCTTCAATCTTGAAGGAATTGATTCCAGCATCAGCAAGTTCTCCCATCCGGTCTTTCAGATTATAGTCTTTCAAGGAAAGCAGTGCCTTGTCCCTGACCAGCACATTGCCATGAGCATCGACCAGGTCATATCTGGACCTGCAGGCCTGGATACAGGCACCTCGGTTTGCGCTTCTTCCTGCAATCATCTGGGAAAGGTAGCACTGACCGCTGTAGCAGACACAGAGTGCACCGTGCACGAAAAATTCCAGCTCACAACTTGTTGCAGCCCGAATTGCCCTTATCTGTTCCAGAGAAAGCTCCCTTTCGAGAATCAGTCTTGAAAAGCCAAGGCTTTCCAGCCATCTGGCATGTTCCGGAGTCCTTATCGCACATTGGGTGGACGCATGCAGGGGCAGACGGAAGGAAGAATCCCTGCGTGCAAATTCAATGAAGGCAAGGTCCTGGACGATGATTGCGTCAGCTCCTGCCTCCTGGACCTGCATCATCTGCCGTGAGGCATCTGCGAGGTCCTCTTCATATAATATGGTATTCAAGGTCACAAAAATACGTGACCCGAATTTGTGTGCATAATTGCACAAGGCAGCCAGGTCTTCGATTTCGTTTCCGGCCGCCTGTCTTGCTCCGAACTTTGGTCCGGCCATATACACGGCATCGGCACCGCAGTCAATTGCCGCGATGCCGATTTCCATGTTTCTCGCCGGGGCGAGAAGTTCGAGTTCAATCATCTGTTAGAGGTTCTTAAGCTGCTCAGCAGCAGTTGCTCCGAACTGAGGGTCGTTGACGATTTTTTCGTAGTACTCCTTAGCTTTAGCCTTGTTGCCAGCCTGCTGGTAAAGAACAGCCACTGTGCAGATTACGCCTGCTGCATCCTTAGCCTTAGGAGAAATCTCAAGATATTTCTCATAGAGGGCGATGCAATCGTTGTTCTTTCCGAGCTTCTGAGCTGCACTTGCTGCAAGCTTGTAAGCATTTGCATTTTCGAGAGCCTCGTTTGATTTTGCTGCAAGATCCATAACAGCCTGATAGTTCTTTGCTTTGAGGGAAGCCTGTGCCTTCATGAGGTAAATCTGCGAGATCATCTTGTTGGCATTTGCCTCCTGCCCGTTTGCCTTTGCAGTCTCGAGAGCCTCAAGAGCTTCGTCGAGCTTGCTTGATTTCATATACGCCTGTGCAAGCTGGATTGCAGTGTTTCCATTCTCAGGATCAAGCTCAAGCACTTTCTTGAAGTTTGCAGCAGCCTCGTCATAGTTCTTTGCAGACATGGCAGCCTTTGCATCAGTGTTGTATTTGAGTTTCCAGGTCTGGCCTGTGAGTTCAGCTGCCTCTTCTGCGATTTCAGCTTCGCCATAGGTCTCGGCTACTGATTTTGCTTTCTCGAATGCAGTGATGGCTGCATCAAAATCCTTGGCATTGTAAAGTTCCTTTGCCATTGAAAGTGAAGTTGAACAAATGGCTTTCTTGCAATTGTTCACAAGGTCGATAGCGTCATCTCCGAGTGACTCGGCCATTGAAAGTGCATTCTGGAAGTGCTCCAGAGCCAATGCATTGTTACCCATCTGAAGCTCCATAGCTCCGTTGTTGTAAGTCTCAGTTGCCTGTGCCAGGTCCTGTGCAGACACAGTAACAGCCGACATAACGGCTGCAGCCACAATCAGTAAAAACTTTTTCATGCTTTAAGTATTATTAGTGTTTATAATTTGTCCATTTAAGCCCATTATCAGCGCATAAATGCAAAAATAGGGATTTTTTGTGTTATTTTTGCAAAAGACAACAAGAAACGTACTAAAAATGATTGAGAAAAGATATTTAACATTGTTTTTCGGGCTGTTTCTTGCCTTGTCTTC
>CAMCIE010000157.1 GCA_945874815.1 uncultured Bacteroidales bacterium | reverse complement strand
CGTCCATAGGCTTTGGCGTAGGTACAGGCTGGACTTCTCCGTTAAGCACAGAATGCAGGTCAGCAAGCATTGTTTCAGCCTGACTGGATTCCATTCCCTGTGGTCTGAATTCATGGCCGCCGTAAATATGGCCAAAATTTTTCAATTCCGGCACGACTGCTGCCAGGTTCTTCTCATATTCTTCGATGGAAAGGCAGTGGTCAGACCACATCCAGAGATAACCGTTCATTGCATCACCGCTGAAAACCATGTCGTCAGCTTCATCCAGGAAAAGAATGCTTCCTGGAGTATGGCCACCGAGTTCCAGAGTTGTGATGACCTTGCCTCCAAGGTCCCAGCTTTTGCCGGGACCGAAAAGGCGAAGTTCATAGTCAGGATAGGTTTTAATTTCTTCGATGTTTCTCTTTACTGCCTCAACATCATATTTGAAATCCTTGGCATAAGATGCCACATAGGCTTCCAAATCAGGATTATTGAGGGGATTCATCGACTTCATGACATCAAGGTCTTTCTCCGGCAGCCATACCTCCGAAAACTGGTAATTGCCTCCAATATGATCAGGATGTCCATGGGTAGTGACGACTATCAGCGGAAGGTCGGTGAGCGAAGATACCAGATCGGACAAATCTCCTACTCCTATGCCAGTGTCGATAAGCATGGCATATTTGGAGCCGGTAACGAGATAGCAGGTGGCATCGTTATGTTCACTGATCATATAAACATTGCCAGTGCCATTCTCAGGAGTGATGTCCTGAACCTTGAACCATCCGTCCTCATTCATCATGCCATGCCTGGAGCACAGCGCTGATTCAGGGCCTTTGCACGAAAAGAGGACGATGGATGCAATGACTGAAAACAATAGCTTTTTCATGATTAGTAGCCAGGGTTCTGTTGTAGTTTTTTATTCACGTCAATCTCATTCTGTGGGAATGGAAGATAGTCGTCACGGCCTGTTGTCCAGCTATGGTCATCATAGTTGTTAGGTTTGTACTCCACCTTGAAAGTGTATTTCCATGAATGGTACGTACCGTCATTCGGATCGTTCGAAGGATCCGGGGAAATAGTGAGATATGGAAGCATCTTTGATTTCTCTGCCAATACCTTAGGAGCATCTCCCCATCTCTTGAGGTCCTGGAAACGGACTCCGTCCATTGCAAGCTCAAGCCTTCTTTCCTTTTTGATGACATCCATGTTGATGTCTGAGATAGGAGCAAGGTTGACACGTGAGCGAACCTTGTTCACATATTTGAGAGCCGTAGCATTGTCACCTGTCTGAACGCAAGCCTCAGCAGCAAGGAGCAGGACATCATCATATTTGAACACTGGGGTATTTGACTGGTTTGCATGCCACATTGTGACATTTTCGTCATCTGTGCTGGCAAGCCATTTGAGTCGGAGATAACCCTCTGAGTTATAATATGTTTTCTCTGCTGCAACACCAATACCGATTTCAGGGAACTTGGTGATAGGGACAATCCATGCATTCACACGCATACCGTCAACGCCTTCTTCTGCAACGAATGCGTCATAGAGGTCTTTAGGAACCTGGCACTGGCTGTAGCCCTGAGCATTGAACTTGTAGAAATTCTGTGCATCTGAGCCCATGTTGAATCCGAGTGCGAAAGGCCAGTTCCAGAGGATTCCGTGCCATCCGTCCTGATCGTATGCAGTACTCATGTCGTAGTGACGGACATGCTCGTAAACATATTCCTCACATCCGTTTGCCTGAGGATGATAGAATGTGGTGATATCGCTGATAAGGTCAAAGTTGCCTGATTGAATAACATCTGTCAGGACAGCCTTTGCTTCAGCATATTTGCCTTGATACATATAGGCCTTTCCGAGAAGGGTTCTTGCAGCATCGATTGTGAAGCGTGCAGAGCCATTCTTGTCGCCAATTCCCTGACGCTGAGTAAGTTTTCCACCTTTGATGATGTCATTCAGTTCATCTTCAATGAATTTCCATATTTCAGCAATTTCAGTGTTCTCCACCTGGAATTCATCAGCTGTCTTGAGCACTTTAGTCACTAGCGGAACTCTTCCCCATAGGGTTACAAGGTCGTAATATGAAAGAGCACGCAGGCCACGGCACTCGGCGATATTGCGAGCCTTGATTTCACTGTCCTCAGGATTGAATTTCTCAAGAACGAGGTTTGCAAGATATATGGAGCTGTAATACTCATCATAAATAATTCTGAACCAGTCATTTGTAGTCACAAGGTGCATTTCCCAGATCTGCTGGAGGTTAGTCTGGTCAGTGCGTGTAGAGCCAGTGCGAATATCGTCACTGAGGAGGTTCTTGAGGAAGAAAGCATTTTCGTATGAACCGATGGAAGGCTTTCCGGTCAAAACTTTTCTAGAAGCATTGTAAACTGCGGCTGTAGCCTGTTCACAGTCTTCGTCTGTGACGTAGAAGGTCTCCTCGCTTGTCACACCCATCTGTGGGATGTTGAGAAGATCCGGATTGCAGGAAGTGCTGACAATGGCAAGAGCTGCAAATGTTGAAATTATTATTGATTTTTTCATTGATGTCAGATATTAGAATGTGATAGAAAGACCGAATACAACCTTCTTGGTGGTAGGATAGTTACCGTAGTCAACTCCCATTCCAGATGTTGAGGTTGCTGATGCCTCAGGATCCATACCAGGATATTTGGTAAAGAGGAAGAAGTTATCAAGAGATGCATATATGCGGAGTCTCTCGATGAATGCCTTCTTGCTGATCTTTGAAGGAAGGGTATAACCGAGCTGGATCTGTTTGATGCGGAAGAATGAACCATCGAATACCATGTGGTTGGAGAGGTTGTATTTCTCTGCACCTGCTGTCCTTGGATGAGCATATTTTCCGTTAGGATTGGATGTTGTCCATCTCTGGTCATAGAGTTTCTTGAGGCTGTATGAAATGTTGAAGTACTGATATGACATGAACAGGTCGTTGCCATATGAACCGTTGCCGAATACTGTAAGGTCGATACCCTTCCAGTTCATTGACAATGTGAGACCGTATGTGAAATCAGGGAATGCCTTTCCGATCATATCCTTGTCGTCAGCATTGATGACGCCGTTTTTGTCCTTGTCGATATATACAGGATCTCCGTTCTCATCAAGGTGATCTACGACATAACCACGGAAATACCATACAGGATAACCAACTTCAAATGCTGAGAATGAACCGTTTGAGTGCATCCTTGAAGAACCTTCGATACGTCCTCCGGCTACACCCGGGTCAAGGTAAGTTACCTTGTTCTTGAGGGTGGCGATGTTTGCGTTGATTGAGTATCCGAAGTCACCTCTCTGGTCTTTCCATCCGAGGTCGAACTCGAAACCTGAGTTGGTTACGTTGCCGGCATTCATCGGAGCTGCCTTGTTACCTGCCTCGTAAGGAATGATGATACCTGAAACTATGAGGTCACGGGTGTTCTTTTTATACCAGTCAGCTGTGAGGGTGAATCTCTCGTTGAACATTCTCAAATCGATACCGAGGTCGAGCTGCTCAGAGGTCTCCCATTTGAGGTTAGGGTTGCTCAGCTGTGCAGGTCTTGCCGAAGTGACGTAGTTGAGGCCGTCGTTGGTGAATGAATAACCTGTTGCCTGAGTAGTAAGTGAGTTGGAATACTTATATCCTCCGAGGTTGCTGGTGGAACCGTTCAGACCCCAGCTGACACGAAATTTGAGGAAATCTACATATCCTCTCTTGAGGAAGCTCATGAATTGTTCTTTTGAAAGAACCCAACCTGCTGAGAATGAAGGGAAATATCCCCATTTGTTCTGGAAAGGAAGGATTGAAGAGTCGGCTGCGTCTGCACGGAAGACTGCTTCTGCGATGTATTTGTCGGCATAGCTGTAGTTCAGACGGCCGAAGTATGAGAGTTTCCTGTTGCGTCTGCTGTATCCTTCAGCAGTCTTGGTTGCATCACCGGCAGGATAGCTTACATCTGCATAAAGAGGATCGTCTTTGGCAACTTTGTTGACACTTGCATTCACATATTCGAAGTCGTTGTTGCTGTATGACATACCGATCATGGCTCCGAAAGTGTGTTTCTTGATGGTAGTGCTGTAGTTCGCAAAGTTCTCCCACTGCCAGTACTCATTGGTTGAGTTGTTGCGGGTGGCAGCGTTCTGGTCTTTGTTGGTCACTGAAGATGAACCGTAGAAGAAATGATTGTAGTTGTAGTAATTGGATGCATAGTAGTTGTAGCCAAGGCGTGTTGTGAACACGAATCCCTTGAATGGAGTGAAGTTGGCGTACAAGCTGCTTGTGAGGCTGCGTCCTGTCTTTGATGTGTCCGATCTCTTGATGTTCACGGCAGGATGAACCATCTCACCGCCACCGAGAGTACAGTAATAGTCGCCGTTTTCGTCCTTGAGGAGGGTGTAACCGTTGGCGAGCTGTGACTGCATAGTTGAAGGAAGAG
>CAMCIE010000156.1 GCA_945874815.1 uncultured Bacteroidales bacterium | reverse complement strand
CAGAAGGGAGACCATTTTCCATGCAGCCATGATTCTGAATATCTTCCTCCTGCTGCTGATTGCCTCATTGTTCTTCATTACCAGGGAAGTGAACTCTCTCTTCAAACCTCTGCTTGAAATGGGACGGAAGATGAGCAGGACCGATATCCATAACCTCGAATACATCGAATATGACAGGGAGGATGAAATTACTTCGCTTGTGGAGGCATATAACAGGATGGTGAAGGAACTCGCAGACTCCTCAGTACAGCTCGCCCAGGCAGAGAGAGACAAGGCCTGGAGTCAGATGGCACGTCAGGTCGCTCATGAAATCAAGAACCCTCTGACTCCGATAAAGCTTGAAATACAAAGACTTATCAGGCTGAAACAAAAGAACAACCCGGCCTGGGAGGAGAAATTCGACAAGGTTGCAGGTGTGGTTCTTGAGCATATTGACATCCTTACCGAGACTGCCAATGAGTTCTCGACTTTCGCGAAGCTCTACAGCGAGGAGCCGGTCCTGATCGACCTTGACCGGACTCTTCAGGACCAGCTTCTTATCTTTGACAACAGGGAAAACATATCCATCCAGTATTTTGGCTTGGAAAATGCCTTTGTCATGGCTCCGAAGCCTCAGTTGATAAGGGTGTTTGTCAACCTGATTACCAATGCTTTGCAGGCGGTAGAAATCCAGCAGAAGGAAGCCTCTGATCGAGGTGAGGAGCCTAAGAAAGGCAGGGTTGTGATATGCCTGAGGAAGAGCACGAAGGACGGTTATTACGATGTCGTGGTGGATGATAACGGACCTGGCGTGAGCGAAGAGAATCTCGGAAAGCTGTTCACACCTAATTTCACGACCAAGAGTGCAGGCACCGGTCTCGGGCTTGCAATCTGCCGCAATATCATTGAAAAATGTGAGGGAGAAATCAGATACTCCAGATCATTTGCCCTGGGAGGTGCATCGTTCACCGTGACCTTGCCTGTTCACAAGCCCCGGACTCTTGCATAAAGATTGAATCAAGCAGATGTCAGAGCCTAATAAACATAGGCTTTGACATCTGCTGCAGTGATGCGTCCGGATGAGAGGATAAGAAGCCGTTCCACGACATTCCTGAGCTCCCTGATATTTCCGGTCCAGCTTCTGTCAACGAGCAGTTTGAGTGCATCCTTGTCAATCTCAAGTTTCTGCATTCCGGTCTCGGCGCAGATTTGCTCGATGAAATAGTTTACAAGCAGAGGAATGTCATCTTTCCTTTCGTCAAGGGACGGTACATTGATGACGATGACACTCAATCGGTGATACAGGTCTTCCCTGAAATTGCCTTTGGCTATTTCTTCTTTGAGATTCTTGTTGGTTGCGGCAAGCACCCTCACATCTACGTTGATATCCTTGTCGCTGCCCACCCTTGAGAGCTTCTTTTCCTGAAGTACCCTGAGCACTTTGGCCTGGGCCGCAAGAGACATATCTCCTATCTCGTCGAGGAAAAGCGTACCTCCGTCGGCCTGCTCGAACTTTCCTTTATGCTGCTTGATTGCTGAAGTGAAGGCTCCTTTTTCATGTCCGAAAAGCTCACTCTCGATGAGTTCTGATGGGATGGCGGCGCAGTTCACTTCTATATATGGCATCGCACTGCGCAGGCTCTTCTGATGCAAGTTCCTGGCTACCAGCTCTTTTCCCGTTCCATTGGACCCGATAATCAGCACCCTGGCATCGGTTGCCGCCACTTTGTCGATCATTTCCCGGATATGACACATCGGAGCAGACTCCCCTATCATTTCAGAGCCATATACTTTCTTCTTCAGTATCTTGGTCTCCTTGACAAGGGACACTTTCTCAGTTGCATTCTTTATTGTGATAAGAATCCTGTTCAGGTCAAGTGGTTTCTGAATGAAATCAAAGGCACCTTTCTTTATACATTCCACTGCCGTATCTATATCACCATGTCCGGAAATCATGATGACAGCCGCATCAATTCCCATGGCTCCGACCTTGTCCAGAAATTCGATGCCATCCATCTCAGGCATCTTGATGTCACAGAAGATTACGCTGTATTTCTCTTTTTCCACCATTGCAAGGCCCTGGAGGCCGTTCTCCGCGGCATCTACGTCATAGCCTTCATCAGCGAGAATCTCCTTGAGCGAGTTTCGTATCGAGCGCTCATCATCAATAATCAGGAGTTTCATTTTTTCGTGATTTTTATATTCTGTTATGATAATGCTTCTACAAATATCGACAATTTTGGGCGTTTGAGCAAAATTTTATATTTTTGTCTCTTCTAAAAACAGCATTTTATGCATATTCCTGACATCATCATCGCCGTTGACGGCTATTCTTCCACAGGGAAAAGTTCTTTTGCAAAAGCCATTGCTAAAGAATTCTCCTTCACCTATCTGGATTCCGGAGCTCTCTACAGGGGCGTTACCCTTTTTGCCATGGAGAACGGCTTCATTGACGAGGATTGTCGCATTGACGAAAAAGGACTCGAGACTGCACTCAACAACCTGGACATCCATTTCGGGGAAGGCGGGACCTATATGGGTGACCGCCTCATTGAAAAGGAAATCCGCTCTCTTGAAGTTGCCTCAAAGGTAAGTCCCATAGCCACCGTACCGCAGGTGAGGGCTTATGTTGACCGGAAGTTGCGTGAGGAAGGACAGCACAAAAGGGTGGTGATGGACGGACGTGACATCGGAACCACTGTTTTCCCTGAAGCCGAGCTTAAAATATTCATGACCGCGGATCCTTTGGTCAGGGCTGAGAGGCGTGCCGCTGAAATGAGGGCAAAAGGTGAGGATGTCTCCATTGAGAACGTGTTGAAGAATCTTCAGGAGAGGGATTATATTGATTCCCACAGGGAGACTTCCCCGCTTTCCAAGGCAGACGATGCTGTGGTTCTTGACAATTCATATATGACGCCTGACGACCAGATGCAGTGGCTGAAGAAGGTTATGGCTGAAAGATTCGGTTGCTGAATTATGTTGACAGTTGATATTGATGCTAATTCAGGCTTCTGTGCCGGTGTGATCCGTGCCATTGGAAAGGCGGAGGAATTTCTGTCGGCAGAGGCTTGCGGGGACAGGAAGTTGTATTCTCTGGGTGCCATAGTGCATAATGATGCCGAACTCAACAGATTGGTTTCCAAAGGATTGGTTACTATCGAAAGAGAGGATTTGGACAATATGTCCGGCTCGGACGGTGAAACTTTGCTGATCCGGGCCCATGGGGAACCGCCCCAGACTTATGAACAGGCCAGTTCGCTCGGGTTCGGAATAATCGACTGCACTTGTCCCGTGGTTCTGCGCCTGCAGAAGATAATCAAGGAAACTTATAGGAGCCAGAGGGATGCCGGTGAGGGCCAGATTGTGATTTTCGGCAAGCCCGGACATGCAGAGGTGCTGGGACTCATCGGTCAGACTGATGGTACTGCCGTGGTGGTCGAGAACCTCCCCATGCTTGAAAAAGCTTTCGCGGACAGCTTGCTCAAATCCGGAATTCCAACCCATATTTTCAGTCAGACGACCAAGAGCCCTTCCGAATATGAGGAACTTTGTCAGAGGCTGAAGGACTTGACTCCGGACCCAGTCATCCATGATACGATATGCCGTCAGGTGGCCACAAGACACCAGAAATTGTCTGAATTTGCCATGGAGCATGATGTGATTGTCTTTGTTTCCGGAAAGGCAAGTTCAAACGGCAAGGTGCTGTGCGACTTGTGTAAAACCATGAATATCAGGACTTATCACGTAGATTCCCCGTCAGAGATCAAAAGGGAATGGTTCAGGGCTGATGACAAGGTGGGCGTATGCGGCGCCACTTCTACTCCGAAATGGCTCCTTGAGCAGGCTGCCTCGGAGATTGCCAGCCTGAATAACAACAACTTGAAATAGTTATTTTTTTTGCAGAAAGCATACAATTTTATAATTTTGCAGCCGATTTTTCGGAAAAACCTGATTCAAGTTCAATGATAATTCATTAAACATTATATTTTTATGGCAACAACAGCTGATTTCAAAAACGGACTCTACATCAACTACAACGGAAAACCATGCTCAATCGTATGGTTCCAGCATGTAAAACCAGGTAAGGGCCCAGCTTTCGTCAAGACCAAACTCCGCAACCTTGAGAACGGTCGTATCCTTGAGAATACTTTCACTGCAGGTGCTAAAATCGAGACTATCAACGTCGAGAGAAGACCTTACCAGTTCCTTTACAAGGATGAGGACGGATTCAACTTCATGCATGAAGAGACTTACGAGCAGATTCACCTCGATGAGAACCTCGTTGACAATGCTGACCTTATGAAAGAGGGCCAGCATGTTGAGATGATGTTCCTTGCTGACGAGGAAAGGTGCCTCACTTGCGAGCTTCCAACCTATGTTGAGCTTGAGGTAACCTACACAGAGCCTGCTGTCAAGGGTGATACAGCTTCTACCAATGCCCTCAAGGAGGTTACTCTTGAGACCGGCGCCATCAT
>CAMCIE010000155.1 GCA_945874815.1 uncultured Bacteroidales bacterium | reverse complement strand
CAGCCTAACAGCACTCCTGAGACCAACCGCGTCGCTATCTGCATCGCTAAGTAATATGCAACTCCCAAGGGGGAATCAATAAGCTCCATGGTTTATCAACACCTTATAAGGAGTAAACAGATATCTCCTTAGGAGTATTAAAAAAGCGGTAAGCACCAAAAAGTGCTTACCGCAATTATTTTATAGGAATATGTTCTCTTTCTTATTTAGCATTCTTGATTGCAGCCTGCGCAGCAGCAAGGCGTGCGATAGGAACGCGGAATGGAGAACATGACACATAGTTGAGACCGATTTCGTAGCAGAACTCTACTGAGGCAGGATCACCACCGTGCTCACCGCAGATACCGCATTTGAGGTTCTCTCTTGTACCGCGGCCCTCTTTCACAGCGTAGTCAACGAGTTTGCCGACTGACTTCCTGTCGAGAGTCTTGAATGGATCTGCATCGAGAATCTTGTTGCCAAGGTAGTCGCCCATGAAGGTTCCTACGTCGTCACGTGAGAATCCGAATGTCATCTGAGTAAGGTCGTTTGTACCGAATGAGAAGAACTCTGCAGTCTTGGCCATGCGGTCAGCGGTGAGGGCTGCACGAGGAATCTCAATCATTGTACCGAACTTGTAGTCGATGCCAAAGCCGAATTCAGACTCAACCTCTGCTTTGATCTTCTCACAGATAGCTTTCTGGAAGCGGAGCTCACGCTCAGAAATGGTAACAGGAACCATGATCTCAGGAAGCGGGTTGAAGCCCTCTTTCTTAAGCTCAGCAGCTGCAGTGAAGATAGCACGGAACTGAGTCTCTGAAATCATAGGGTAGGTGATGTGCAGACGTACTCCGCGGTGACCCATCATAGGGTTTACCTCGTGGAGAGACTCACCACGTTTCTCAATCTCGCCTACAGTGATGTGAAGCTCCTCTGCAAGCTCCTCTTTCTTGATCTCAGTCTGAGGAACGAACTCATGGAGAGGCGGGTCGAGAAGACGGAAGGTGACAGGCTTGCCGTCCATAACCTTCATTGTACCTTTGACAGCAGCCTTGATGTATGGCTCAAGCTCAGCAAGAGCAGCCTTTCTTTCATCGTCGCTCTTAGCAAGAATCATCTTGCGGAGTTTTGAAAGCGGAGTCTCCGAGTTCTTTCCGTAGAACATGTGCTCGATACGGAACAGACCGATACCCTCTGCGCCGAAGCTGATAGCGCGCTCTGCATCCTCAGGAGTATCAGCATTTGTGCGTACGCCGAGAGTGCGGAACTTGTCAACGATTTCCATGAACTTCACGAAACGAGGGTTGTCTGAGGCGTCCATAGTGTCGATGGCAACATCGTAAACGAGACCCTTTGCACCGTTGAGTGAAAGAACGTCGCCCTCGTGGTACTCTTTGTCAGAACCTTTGAAGCGGATAACTTTCTCCTCAAGGTCAATCTTCATAGCTTCGCAACCAACGATGCAGCATTTACCCCATCCGCGTGCAACGAGAGCAGCGTGTGAAGTCATACCGCCTCTCTGAGTAAGGATACCGGCGCATGCACGCATACCTTCAACATCTTCAGGTGAAGTCTCCTCACGGACAAGAATAGTCTTGAGACCCTTTGCATTAGCCTCCATTGCAGCCTCTGAAGTGAAGACGATTGTACCTACAGCTCCACCTGGTGATGCAGGAAGACCCTGAGCAACAACGCTTGCCTTCTTCTCAGAAGCAGGATCGAGGATAGGGTGGAGAATCTCGTCGAGCTGAGTAGGGGATACCCTCATTACAGCTGTCTTCTCGTCGATCATACCCTCCTCAAGCATGTCCATTGCCATATTCAAGGCAGCGATACCGGTTCTCTTTCCGATACGGCACTGGAGCATCCAGAGCTTGCCATCCTGGATAGTGAACTCGATGTCCTGCATGTCGTGGAAGTGCTCCTCAAGGTGGAGACGGATGTCATCAAGCTCCCTGTAAACCTCAGGCATTGCAGTCTCAAGAGACTCAAGGTGCTGGTTGTGAGGGTTCTTGGTTGCCTCGTTGAGCGGGTTAGGAGTACGGATACCTGCAACGACATCCTCACCCTGGGCATTGATAAGCCACTCTCCGTAGAATTTGTTGTCACCGTTTGCAGGGTTACGTGAGAATGCAACACCTGTAGCGGAAGTATTACCCATGTTACCGAATACCATTGACTGAACGTTCACAGCTGTTCCCCAGTCATCCGGAATTCCTTCAATCTTACGGTAAGCGATAGCGCGTTTTCCGTTCCATGACTTGAACACGCCACCGATTGAGCCCCAGAGCTGAGCCTCTGCAGAATCAGGGAATTCTACGCCGAGAACTTCCTTAACTCTGACTTTGAACTTGTCGCAGAGGTCTTTGAGCTCGTCTGCAGTGATGTCGGTGTCAGAAGCATAACCTTTAGCCTCCTTGAGTTCCTCCATCATTCTGTCAAGCTGCTGGCGGATACCCTGGCCATCAGCAGGCTCGATACCTTCAGCTTTCTCCATAACGACGTCTGAATACATCATGATCAGACGACGGTAAGCGTCATATACAAAGCGAGGGTTATTGGTCTTGGCAATCATGCCCGGGATAGTCTCAGAGCAGAGACCGATGTTGAGAATGGTATCCATCATACCTGGCATTGAGCTTCTTGCACCTGAACGGCAGCTCACCAGAAGTGGATTCTCCTTGTCACCGAATTTCATTCCCATGATGCTCTCAGTAGCTGCGAGGGCATCTGCAACTTCTGCCTTGAGAGCCTCGGTGTAACCTCCGCCGAGCTCATAATACTCTGTACAGCATTCAGTTGTGATAGTGAAACCTGCAGGAACAGGGATGTTGAGCTTACACATTTCAGCAAGGTTCGCACCTTTACCTCCGAGAAGTTCTCTCATAGCTCCGTCGCCTTCGGCGTTCTTGCCGCCAAAACGATAGACCCTTTTTTTGTTATCTTGCATAATTTAAATATTTGTTAGTAAAGTAATATATAAGTTCAAATTATAATATAGGAAAACAATTGTACTTTTGAAACACGCCGCGAATTTAGCATTTTTCTTTATATTATTGAAATCTATTGCGGCAATTTTTGTCGACCTAAAGATATATATGCCTGATAGCCATTGCCTACAGCAGTCTGCTGGCAATTTCGGACAACTCGCTTCTCTCGCCTTTCCTGAGGTTGATGTGCTGGAACATCCGCTGTCCTGCCATCTTTTCCCCCAGATGGGTAAGGCCGTTCGACCATATATCCAGATATGGCTGGTCAATCTGGAAAATATCTCCGGTAAATACCATTTTCGTTCCTTCGCCGGCCCTCGTTATTATGGTCTTGATCTCATGAGGGGTAAGGTTTTGAGCCTCATCCACAATGAAATACACATTTCCGAGGCTTCTGCCCCTGATATATGCCAGAGGAGAGATCATCAGCTTTCCGTCATTCAGCATTGCATCAATCTTCGAACTTTGCTTGCTCGTGGATTTGAAACACCCCCTGATGACATTGAGATTGTCCATGAGCGGCTGGAGGAACGGGCTCATCTTACTCTTTTCATCTCCGGGAAGAAAGCCGATTTCCTGATTGCCGAGGATGATAGTAGGTCGTGAGAGAATGATCTGGTCATAATCCCCGGCCTGTTCCAGTGCTGCTGCGAGAGCAATAAGTGTCTTTCCGGTACCTGCTCCACCAGTCAGGGATACGAGTTTGGTCTGTTTGTTCAGGCAGGCATCAAGAGCGAATTTCTGTTCGTCATTCCGTGGCGCAATCCCGTAGGCATATTGCTTCTTGACAAGCACAATCGACTTTGAATCAGCATCATATCTTGCACAGACATTCCTGCTCCCGTCGGCCTGGTCCCATTTGAACTTGAAAAGCCGGTTTGCCGAAGGCTCTGTCTGACTCACCTTTTTCCAGTCCATCTTTCCGCTTCCGTATGCCAGTTCCTGCAGAGCATTGGTGTCCTTGCAGACTGTTTCCAGAATCTCGCTGCTTGACTGCTCGATGCGGCTTTCCTCAATCTTGTCAGTCAGGTAATCCTGAGCTTCCATGCCGACGGCCTTGGCTTTCATCCTCAGATTCACGTCCTTGGTCACAAGAGCTGTAAATCGTCCGGGATTATTGTCCCTTACCCACATCGCCGTGGAGAGAATCCTGTGGTCCTGAATGTCATCGGCAAAACATCCTTTGAGCTTTTCCGGGAATGGATGGTTCAGCTCGACCTTGATATTTCCGAGGTTCTTCCCTATAGGGACACCTTCCCTGCCGAATGACTTTCCCTGTGAAAGTCTGTCAAGTTCCCTCATGAAGCCCCTCGCGTTATAACTCAGGGCGTCGTTGCCTTTCTTGAATTTGTCAAGTTCCTCGATGACGGCAACCGGAATCACCAGATCATTGTCCTGGAACCTTCGAATGGACCTGTAATCATGCAGGATGATGTTGGTGTCAAGTACGAAAATCTTAGGTTTCTTTGACCCCGGACCCTTGTCCGGAACAT
>CAMCIE010000154.1 GCA_945874815.1 uncultured Bacteroidales bacterium | reverse complement strand
CCGGCAAGGGACTCAGGGAGGTCAGCAATCCTTCCGAGATGCTCATTCCGATGCATGAGGAGGGACTGAGCGGAGTTGCCGTGAGCGCAATGCTCGACGGTACGCGTCCGTTTCTCATTGAGGTGCAGTCACTTGTGAGTTCGGCTGCTTACGGAACGCCTCAGCGCAGCGCCACGGGTTTCGATGTCCGCAGGCTGAACATGCTGCTTGCCGTGCTGGAGAAAAGAGCCGGCTTCAAACTTAGCGTAAAGGATGTGTTCCTGAACATGGCCGGAGGCCTGAGGGTGAATGATCCGGCATGCGACCTGGCAGTAATCTGTGCCGTCCTGTCTTCGAATTTCGACTACGCCATTCCTTCTGACATCTGCTTTGCCGGGGAGGTTGGCCTCAGCGGTGAAATCCGTCCGGTCGCCCAGACTGACCGCAGGGTAATCGAGGCAGCGCGCCTTGGTTTCAAGAAAATCTATGTATCAAGCTACAGCTCCCTGGATGACATAAAACCGGAAGGCATAGAAGTAGTGAAGGTTGCCGACGTTCCTGCCCTCTGCCGTTCACTTTTCCGCGGCTGATGCCTTGGCAGTCCTGCCCGTCACACCTCATTCCATGGCGATGGTGGTGATAATCTTGTCGAGAAGGGGACGGACTTTCCAATTGGGTGAGGTGCAGTTGTTTACCATTACCGAAAATACGATAATGTCTTCTGTGCCAGATTCCTGGGCGCAGTTGTCTGACGTGCGGCCCTGTCCTGTGCCATAGCCTTCGGGCAGGATGTAGCCGCTGTAGCATCTGACTCCGTTCATCGACCCGCTTTTCATCCGGATGCGGCGTCTGACTGATTCCGGACAGCTTTTCATGTTGTAGGACAGTGTGCCGTTGCCTCCGGGGCTCGGAAGTCCGCCCAACCATTTGTCAAAGGAAGGTGAGTGGGTCATTGCTGCAAGGAAACGGCAGAAAAAATCAGGAGAAACCAGATTGCCCCTCGACAGACCGCTTCCGTCTTTTATGAAAATGCCCTTTGACATATCGATGCCGAGGCCTTTTCCAAGAATATCTTCCATCGTGCTGATGCTCTGCGGGTAGAGTGAACTGCCTCCAAGCTCCGCACCGATTGTCCGCAGCAGGGTTTCCGCATATACATTGTTGCTCTGGTGGTTGGTTTCGAATGAAATGCGCTCAAGCTCAGGCGATTGCGTTTTCCCGAGTGTGACCAGTCCCTGGGAGCCGCACTCTCCGTCCTGAGATTCCCCACACTTGCATTCATCCATCCATCCCGTTTGCAGTTTGAAATCGCCGACACCTTTGCTGCATGAAATCCCGATGCTTTCGAGATATTTCATGAAATAGGTGGCGCAGGTGTATTCCGGAAACTTGTTGCTGCAGTCCACCTGTTTGCGACCCTTGTCGCTGGCGAGGGTGCCGCGTATTTCTGCAACAGGGGCAAATTCGCTCGTGAACATATACAGCTGGTCGCCGGTCCCGGCAGCTCCGGTGGTGCAGGAATAGCGAAAATCCATCCATGGAGTGTCAGGATAATATGGTTTCATATCCACCATGTCCCCTTCGTTCTGGCCCGGTGCAGCAGAGAACGACATCATATTCTCATAGAATGTCAATCCGCAAGTGCCTGCACCATAATAAGTCCCGATGTCCTCCAATAACCATGTCGCTTCCTCCATGGCCCCTTCAAAATATCTTCCGTCACCGATAATATAGCCGTCAATCCGTTTTATTCCGGCCTCCCTGACCATTTTCCCCCATTGACGGAAAACGTTGTTCAGGGGCGAGGCAATGGAATCCTTCGAGCCGAGGGTCGGGTCTCCACCTCCGACAATCCAGAGATTCCCGTGGAGGGTGCCGTCGGTTATTGTTCCGTCGTATGCTACCGAGGTGGTGAAACGATAATCCGTTCCAAGGCCATGCATGGCCGCCCCGGTGGTTATGAGTTTCATGTTGGATGCCGGAATGAGCATCTTGCCTGCATTCACTGAGACGATTTCCTTCCCGCCGACAGTCCTTGCACAAATCCCGACAAGGCCCTGGATCAGTGCCGGGTCATCGGCCATTGCCTGAACGGATGTCTGTACGGAATTTCCGCTGTTGGTTTGTGCGCAAATATATTGATTGGCTCCTCCGGCAAAGGATAAAATGCTTATTGTCAGAAGTATTTCGAATATCCTGTTCATAAAAATCAAATTAGGAAATTATATCCCGATAAAAAATTCTATCTTTGCAAAGATATGGACTTTCTTTTGAGAATATAATAAACAATATAAGACTATGGCAAAAAAAGTGTTGGTTTCCGGCGGTGCCGGATATATCGGCAGTCATGTTACTGTCGAGCTTATCAATGCCGGCTACGAAGTGGTGGTTGCAGACAATATGTCAAATTGCGACATGACCTGCTTCGAGGGTGTGAAGAAAATTGTCGGCAGGGATGACATTCCTTTCTATCAGATTGATTGTTGCGATTATCAGGCTGTGGACAAGCTCTTTACTGAGCAGAAAATCGACGCGGTAATCCATTTTGCCGCATTCAAGGCTGTGGGTGAGTCGGTTGCCGAGCCAATCAAATATTACAGGAACAACCTGGTTTCATTCCTGAACATCCTTGAGGTTTCACAGAAGCACGGCGGCTGCAACGTCCTCTTCTCTTCATCTGCCACTGTCTATGGCGAGGCTGAGAAACTTCCTGTAACTGAGGAATCTCCACGCCTTCCGGCTACCTCTCCTTACGGAAATACGAAGCAGATGTGCGAGGACATCCTGCGCGACGTAGTTGCTGCCACCGCAGGTCTTTCAGCTGATGGCGAAGGTCCGGTCAAAGGTATTGCCCTGAGGTATTTCAACCCTATCGGAGCGCATCCTTCAGCCCTTATCGGTGAGCTTCCTCGCGGAGTGCCAAACAACCTCGTTCCATTCATCACCCAGACAGCAATCGGAAAAAGGGAGTGCCTGAGCATTTTCGGAAATGATTATCCTACCGAGGACGGAACCTGCCTGAGGGACTATATCGATGTAGTTGACCTTGCTAAGGCACATGTGGCAGCTGTTTCAAGAATGCTTGACGGAAAGATGAAGAAGGATTATGAAATCTTCAACATCGGCACAGGCCGCCCTGTTTCAGTCTATGAACTTGTGACTGCTTTCGAGAAGGTCAATGGCCTGAAACTCAATTATAAGTTTGCTCCTCGCCGTCCGGGTGACGTGGTTGCAATCTGGGCCGACACCGCCCTTGCCAACGATGAACTTGGCTGGAAGGCTGAGCGCACTGTGGAGGAGACTCTTGCCTCTGCATGGGCCTGGGAGAAACACCTTGCAGGGAAATAAAATCGAAAATAAAACCGGAAAAAGAACCGGACATAAAATACGAGGCCTGGAAGCATTACCTTCCAGGCCTCGTATTTTTCTGCAGGCGATTACGCAGCTTTTGATACGATAGAGCTGAGTTTCTCGCAGAGAGCGTCAAGCTTCTCGAACATTTCTTTGGTAAGAGCCTGATAGAAAGCCTTTTTGTTTCCTTCCGGATGATTGGCTTTGCTCTTGAGGTCGTTGTAAAGGTCAACAGCCTCGTCGATTATCTGTGCAATCTCATCAGAGTTCTTGTGAGGATTGATTGCCACGAAAAGTGAGCAGTCATCGATGAACTCGCCAACGAAATACTCAATGTCTTTTTTGAAAACTCTAAGATTCATATAGTTAAAGAATTAAAAGTTAATTGCTGCCTTTTGTTCAGCCGAGCAAAGGTAGTATTAATATATTAAAAATCCAATATTATAGTCTGGATGCGCCCAGCAGGCGGTGGGCATTTTCGTAATAGTCCGCCTGGTCGGGGATGAGCGAATTGATGCGGACAAGATGCGAAGAATGAATCATCTTACCATCACCGAGGTAAATGCCCACATGACCAATCCTGCGGCCCTTTTCCTGAGTGGCAGGAGTTCCGAAAAAGAGCAGGTCGCCCCTTTTGAGCTTGCTTATGCGCTTTTGCATTTCCTGCTTGAAAGCATCCATGTCTTTTCTTTGAGCCTCATCCCAATAGCGAGAGTCAGCCTCCACCTCTATCTCTTTTCCGCAGAAGATTTGCTGTGAAGCATTGCGTGGAAGAAGGATGCCATTCATAAGATATGCCCACCTGACCAGGCCGCTGCAGTCCACACCCTTCGGTGTCATTCCTCCCCAGAGATATGGCACGCCAAGCAGCTGCATGGCAGTTCCGATCATTCCTTCAATTTCCTCCTGGGAAATAAATGACTGGTATTCAGGGACTTCGTTTCTGTTTTTGCTCCATGCTATGCTCCTGAATCCTTTGAATTCACGAATTTCCTCCCTTGGAATATATCCATGTTTTCCCGAAGGGGTCATCACTTCCACCCATTTCCGGCCTTTTCCTGCGAGTCGGAGGATGTCACCACCGACGAGGTCGCAGACCGTTTGTGACGAACGGGACGGATATGCATAGATATGACCATATAATCCGGTGAACATTATCTTTGCAGATTGTTCA
>CAMCIE010000153.1 GCA_945874815.1 uncultured Bacteroidales bacterium | reverse complement strand
CTCATTTCCACAGTCAGGAATAGCGTGAACCGCATGCTGAAGCTCGTGGACCAGATAATGGACTTCAGCAAATTGGAAACAGATGCCCTGAATCTCAGCCTGTGCCGTTGTGACATTGCCGCTCTTTTCAGGAATTATGTAACCCCGTTCAAATACAATTGTTCACAGAAAGGCATTCTTCTGGAAATATCGGACAATATGGACGGAAGGACAATGCTTGTGGACACGGACAAATTCGAGAAAATAATCAACAATCTCATGTCCAACGCCGTGAAATATACTCCGGGAGGAGCTGGTTCGGTAATCAGGGCATCGATAGAGATCGTCACCAGGGAACAGGCTGCTCGCCTGTTCAAGGCCGGGATTGAATCTCAGTCGGAAGAGTTCTGTCTGGTGAGTGTCGCCGATACGGGATTGGGAATACCGGAAGACAAGAGGGAAGAAGTGTTTGAGCGTTACAGGAGGTTGGATGCTCCCGGTCAGGAAAAGGAATTCGGAAGCGGAATAGGCCTGTATTATGCCAGAAGGCTTGCAACGCTTCACCATGGCCTTCTCGAGGCCGGAGACTCTCCGCTTGGTCGCGGTACATGCTTCCGTTTCCTGATACCGGCTTCGGACATTGATTATCAGGGAGAGATAATCGTTGATGGGCTTCCATCGGAACTGCCTGAGAAACAGGAATATGTGGTCAGTCAGAACAGCCATGGCAATGGCCTCCGTCCGGAGATCATGCTGGTTGAGGATGACGTGGACCTTGCTTCGTACATTTCTTCACTTTTGGGAAAATACTATGATGTTAAGGTGAAATACAGTGCGGATGATGCGTCCAACGAGCTGAAATTCCAAAGCCCCGATCTGGTGATAACGGACGTTATGCTTCCGGGGCAGACCGATGGTCTGGGCCTTTGTTCGCAGATAAAGAACAATATGGAGACATGTCATATTCCGGTGATGATACTGTCGGCGAAGTCCACCCTTGATGACCAGATCCGGGGACTTGACACCGGAGCGGATTCCTATGTGGTAAAACCTGTGGCTCCGGCCTACCTGCTCACTCTGACCAAGACCCTCATTTCCAACAGGGAGAAACTTCGGAACAGAATCACTCAGACCACTGATGTTTCAGACATTCCGGACAAGGACCTCTCACCTCAGGACAGGCTGTTCCTCGAAAGTCTGTATGAACTGATGGAGAAACAGTTGAATTCAGCCGAACTGAATGTCGATGTTGTTGCTGATGCTCTGAAAATATCCCGTTCCAAACTGTATTATAAATTTAAGGGCCTCATAAATGAGACCCCGAATACATTCTTCAAGAAATATAAGCTCAACCGTGCAGCCGAATTGATCAGGAGCGGGAAGTACAATCTCTCTGAGATTGCCGACATGACCGGATTTTCAAGCCTGTCGTATTTCTCCGTATCTTTCAAGAAACAATTCGGCGTGAAGCCGTCGGACTATTCGTGATAAATCAGCTTTTTGGTCTGAGGATCACGTGAGAACATCTTGAAATAGTTCCACATGAGTTCCGCTCCTGGCTGGAAGTTCCAGTGACCGTATCCGTCCACGACGATGTATCTTATCAGCGGCACATTGTCCTTTGTCATGTCGCCGATTTCGTATGATATGCCCTTGTTTGTGTCCTCGCGTCTTCTGTTTTCAAGCTTCATTCCGAAGTCCTTGTCAATGGAGAAGTCGAGAGTCTCGGTATATGGGAGATTATTCAGAATCTGATATGCCTGCCATGAAAGGAGAACTCTGTTAGGTCCGGTTTCGCCCGGTTTAGGGAAGACTACGGCTTCGTCATCCGAGCCGGAAATCGAGAAATACGGCATGTCGCAGCCTTCGCTCTTGAGGATGGCCTCATCGAAAAGAGTCTCCTTGCATGATCCGAACCGGGTTTCAACCATGATTCCGCCTGACTGGGAACCAACTGCAGCGAAGATATGCGTTTTCTTTATGCCCAGAGCCGTTGCATTGAATGCTCCTGCTGAAAGACCTTCACAATATACCCTTGAACGGTCTATCTGAGGATACTTTCTGAACAGTTCATAAATTGTCGTTTCGATGCCGTCATGGCCCATCGGAGTCCATCCGTTGCCCTGCCATTCGAATTCTGCAACGATGAAGCCCTCGCGTGATGCGATTGGGAGAAATCCGGAAGTTTCTGCTTGGGTGCGCGGGTCGTTGTTGTTTCCGTGCAGCAGGACTACAAGCGGTACGGTGCCTTTGTCAGCATTTGCAGCAGCCTTCGGGATGTATTCATACCAGAGGAAATCGCCAGTGCCGTTGAGATTCTCCGTACAAACATTCCTTGTGATGCCAAGGCGGTCGAACATGATAAATGGCTCGAATTCCGAATCTCCGTGTTCGCAGTAAGATTCACCCGTGTACCAGGTATGCTTGTAGTTGTTGAAACGGTAATTCCAGCTCAGGACGCTGTCCCAGGCATCTGCAATCACCTTTGCCAGGTCTGTTTCGTCGCTCTGGTTCACGACCACCCTTATCAGCGGCTCATTACTGTTTACGTACAGGCTCTTCGATCCTTCAGATGAAGCAAGTTCTACATCATTCCTTGCAATATATGAAGCGGCAGTCTTGCGTGCATTCTTTCCTATAATATATGCCGGCACAGGGGATTCACCTTCAAGTGCTTTCTTCGGAGCCTTTCCGCCTATGCTCACGATGCCGGCGACATTGCCGGCTTTCCTTGCAATGGTTTCATTTACGAATGTGGCACCTCTTCCGATACCGATCACTTTGATGTTGAATGCAATCCTCATGCGGTCGATGAAGCCATGGTAGGATTCGAAATCCGCCTTGTTGTCATATTCTTCGGCCAAAGGATTGAAGAAGAAAACGGAGCCGGTATAATCATCGACAATCTGTTTCATGCCGCTTTCCTCTACCATTTTTTCAGCTTCTTCCTGGCTGGTGCGGCTGTCGGGGAAGACGATGAAGACGGGACCCGGATTGTTGAACCGGCCATGGATGTCGGCTGGCTTTCCTCTGAAACAATAGACATCCTCGCGTCCTGTCAGTTTGGCAAGATAGTCCGCAAGGGAGGGCTGTGCCTGCTGAGCTGAAGCGAGCACGCATGCAGCTGCGGCAATCAATGAGAACAATATCCTTTTCATTGTGTGTTTATGTTTTTCACAATATTAATATAAAAATATCGAACATTTCGGGACTTTGGAAGCCATCTAAAATAATGGAACAAAATTTAAAACTCTTGGATAATAGTGAAAATGCAGCGCGGATATCATTGCATATCTTTGCCTCACACTTTAATAACCAAAATTAGCAATGAAAAGTCTTTTTAGAAAAGTTATCCTTACGGCGGCTCTGATTGCAGCTTCTGTAAGTGCGATGGCTCAGCAAGTGACTGCTTCCGGTGTCGTAAAGGACACGAAGGGAGTTCCTGTCATCGGAGCTTCGGTCATCCAGACTGGTACTAACAATGGTGTCATTTCCGACATTGACGGAACATTCTCACTCAATGTTCCACAGGGCGCAATGCTCGCAGTTTCAAGCATCGGTTACAAAACCGTGAATGTTGCAGCTGCTTCCGACATGGAAATCATACTTGAAGATGACAACGAACTTCTTGATGAAGTCGTGGTTGTCGGTTATGGTGTCCAGAAGAAAAGTGACCTCACCGGAGCTATTTCTTCGGTGAACTCCAAGGACATCGAAAACAGAACCATCACATCAGCAGGCCAGGCCCTCCAGGGAAAGACAGCCGGTGTGACCCTCATCACCACATCTGCCCAGCCAGGTGCATCACCTACAATCCGTGTCCGCGGTTTCTCATCAAATGGTACATCAGATCCTTTGTATGTAGTGGACGGACTTATCGTGAGTGATATCGCAAACCTCGACCCTAACTTCATCGAGTCTATGGAGGTGCTCAAAGATGCCGCTTCGGCTGCAATCTACGGTGCACAGGCAGGTAACGGTGTCGTACTCATCACTACCAAGCAGGCAAGCAAGGGACGTAGCTCAATCTCCTATGACTTCCAGTACAGCATCAGCTCACTTGCAAGAAGACCGGAGCGTCTTTCTGCAGAGGATGCTATCCAGCAACAGAGAGAACTTGATCCGAACTTCACCGACACTCAGGTAGAGCAGATGATTGCAGACCATATCTGGGACGGCAAATCTTCTACAGACTGGTATGATGTTGCCTTCACCCCATCTCCGATGCAGCACCACACTGTCACTTTCCAGGGTGCGAACGACAAGGCAAGCGTTCTCACTTCCCTCAGCTACCTTGACGACAACGGTATCGTAATCGGTGACAAGGACCGTTACAAAAGGTTCACAGCACTGGTTAATGCTGACTATCAGGTAAAACCATGGATGAAAGTCGGTGTGAATGCCACATATACAAGGACAAGAAGCGCATCTATTTCCGACGGTAGCGGCAACTCCTCTTATGTAAGTATGATTGCCCCTATCATGACAATGCCAGCATATTATTCATCTGTATATTCAGCTGACGCT
>CAMCIE010000152.1 GCA_945874815.1 uncultured Bacteroidales bacterium | reverse complement strand
ACTCAAGTGGGTGGTTATCGCCGAAATGCCTGGGTGGTCATCGCTGAAATCCGCAGTGCCTTAACAAAGAAGGAAATGGCTTCTAATCAGCAATTTAATGGTATGATGATAAAGGATAAATCAGAACTTCATCCAGAATATCTTTTATATGTAACTTCAACTTTAAAAGAAGATTTGCTTCGGCAAGCAGGAAAAACAACTATAAACTTTGTCTCTCGTTCAAAGCTAGAAGACATAGAGATTCCTATCCCTCAATATTCAGAACAACTGAGGTTTGTTTCCATTTTCAAACAAGCCGATAAATCAAAATATGCATATCGTCAGATGCACCGCTATTCAGATGTAGTACGTATATTCTTTTCAGTCTTTTGAGCTACCAGATAAGATTAGACCAGCATTGTTGAAGACTTCCTTAACGAAGTTCAAATGTGTGGCAATCTGTTCCTTTCCCCATCCATATCTACGGGTGATATTGTAAACCAACTGTCTATTAGGTGCAAGGTTCAAGTTGCTATTGTATAGTGCGGCCTTGTCTTCCGGATTTTTGTCTGATAGTCTGGAATTCGTTGATTTGCCGATTAGGAAGATGTTCCCAAGGCAATTTAATAGGAAGTCATCAACCCCTTCCTGAGCAAGTTCTTCCTTTCTTTTCTGCGGATAATGGTGTTCGACAGAATTCCAATACTGGAATCGGAAATCTTTCAGCCCAGATATCATAGACCATTCTTGCTCTTCACCATTAATAGTGAGGTTTCGAGCCTTTATGTTCCAGATAATATAGTCGATATAATCGAGAGCTGCATGGCTGGTAGATGTTCCCTGACAATCTGGTTTATAGCCTTCTGGTTCAAAATATTTGGAGAGATTCTTCAGGTCATCATAAATGAAATGGTTCAGTCCCGCAAGGTATTCGTCTTCAGAAATATCAATGGAGTTTCTATCTTTGAACCATCCCAAAAGGGTCTGAAGATAATTCTTGTAATATTTTGACGGGTGGCAGACTTGAATACATGAGACTGCCTTGATAATCATGTCCTGCTTTTTTTCAAAGGTGTTGCGGAATTTCAGTTGAGACCGGTTCCTCCTTGTATCTGTGTATTTGTTCGGCTTGAGAAGACTCCATTCGCGTCCCTCTTCGTCGTTGTCACTGACGAAGTTTGCCTTTACGATATACCTGTCAAATACTGTTCTGCATTTTAGGAGCCTGTAGAAGAATTCGGTAGCATCAATATCGGCTTCAATCAGGCGAAAGGTCTTGAGTAGATATTTGTCGTGAAGTCTGATTTCATCAATCTCCTTGTTCCCTTTAATCTTGTCATTGTAGTATAGCTTCATGACATGCATAAGGAAGTTTGGAAAGTCGATGATTGACTCTTCTCTGTCAGCTTCAGGGATGTCCTCTTCTTCAGACTTGTTGTTGGATTTCTCCGGTGCCTTGCCGTTCAAGATTTCATCGAGATTGAGACCTTCAGTAATTATTTCATCGGAATCAATGCTCAAAAGATATTCCTTGAAGTTACTGTCATTTAGGGTGAAACTGTCATAGTCTTCACCAAATAGTGCTTTGCGGATGTTGGTGTCAAATGACTTCTGAACTCTTTCATCCATCTGGGAACAGGCATCCCAGATGGATGCACATACTTTGCTTAGTTTAGGATTGTCTTTAAGCTTTCCCAGCAGGATACCTTTGACAATCTCATGTTCCTGAAGCTGCTCTCCGCGGTTATTCATGATTTCAAAGTAAGCGGCGACATCAGTGTCTCCGGGCATAATTTCCCTTACAAGGCAAACATTGTTCAGGACGTAATCACGGAATGTGTCTTTGTTCTCTATCTTGGAGATTTCTTCCTTAATGGTTCCAATGGCATCACTGAAATGAGACGTCGATGGATCTGAACCTGATGCATCAACTCCGGAAGCAAGAGAATGCAGGAACCGCTCCACCTCCGGCCTTGAATCATAGTGTATTTCAGTTTTAACCTTGAATTGAAGTACATAAGAAAGCAAGGCCAATATTGTAAGTCTCTGCTGCCCGTCGATGACTTCAAAAGAATCATCCTGTCGCCTTATGGTAACAAGACTGCCTATAAAATACTGCTGATCTTTTACCTTTATGCTTTCATTAATATCCTGGAGCAACTGGCATATTTGCTCCTCACCCCAGGCAAAGTTACGCTGGTAGAGGGGAACCACATATCTGGAATTGAAGATTTGCTCGACGTTGAGTATCTCGACCGTATTCTGTTTACTCATTATTATTGCCAATTAACCGTTCAACAACTTGTTCGTACTGCTGGAATTTATTCCGCCCTTCCTTGTCAACGAATCCATCCGTAACCTTTAAGTGCAACTCGGAGTCCAAAGCCTTGAGGTCCGATTCGCTCTTCGCATTGTTTATTATGGCGAAGAACTTTTGAGGATATTCAGCAACAGTCTGATAATATACCTTTTGTTTGCTTCTTCTGAGATAATAGCAGAGCAGATACAGTTTCTCGTAATATCGGTTCAACACATCTTCTCCGAACTTGTCGAACAGATACAGCGTGATGGATTTGTACATCTCCCGGACGTAGTTGTCACCTGTTCTCCAATGGCCATCATATTCCAGGCAATACTTTCTGTAGAAGTCCTTAAAGTCCTTGAGCTGGTATGAATCCAGTGCGATGAACATCTTCTTGTAAATCTCTGTATATGTATTTATGTACTCAAAAAAGTCTTTACCGTTGACAATGGGCTGACTGACACTTGTGAACGGGTTGATCCTCGGTTCATCCTTGACATTGAAGCGTGATTTGACCGACATTGTGTCCATAAGGAACGCATTGTAGAACTTCTCCGTCATGTACATCAGCATCTGGCTGTTCTGAAAAGGATACTCAGGCCCATGTGCCTTGTCAATGTACATTCCCTTGAATTCACCTATCTGCTTTTTACTGAATCCCCATGCACTTCTGTTCCGGGCCCATACCCTTGAGCGGTACAGTTGTTCGTCAAAGAGGTGTTTGAGAATATCATATGTGGCTGTCTCCCTTGGGGATTTGCTGAACCTCGTAGCCTGCTCCCATTGGCGGTCACATTCGATTTTCTCGTTTGGGGATGCTCCTTCCATAGCTCTAAGGTGGTATGCTTTAAGAAGGTTGTATGCTTCAAGGGGTTTCCCTCTGCCGTTCTGCGAGTCGAACAGTTTGAATGCCAGGGATAACCCATCATTGCCTGTTATTTCCAAAACGACATACTCACATTTTATCTCAAGGTATTCTGCAAATCCCTTAATGTCGGTCAATTTTGAAATCCATGTCCGGATGTAATCGTAGTTTTGGCGAAGATGGTCAAAGGATATCGTGTGGTTGTATGTCAGATGACACTTGTCCTGAAGGGCTACATTGCTTGATTCTTTTAGTACTCTTCGTATAAGGGCAAGAGTAGAAATCCTCTGCTGTCCATCAACGATAGTGTTTTCGTGAAGGATAATGCTTCCTATGCGGTATCCATTCTTTCCCTGGTCCATGCTCTTTTTAATATCACATAGCAGTTGGTCGACATTCTCTTTCCCCCAAACGTATGGTCTTTGGTAAATTGGGATTGACAATGGTTTTTCAAATAATTCCTTTGTTGACACTATAGAGGGAATTATCTGAACCTCTGTGTCCTCCTTTTTATCGCTTAATATGTTGTCAATTGCATATCCAACATCATTAATGCTGATATTGGTCATAAGTGACCTCATCTTGTTGTATAAACCGGGCTCGATTCTGTCATAGCGAGAACGATTATAAATGCGAAGTTTTACTCTACGATAGAAACCCAGATCAATTTCATTACCCTGGTTATTCAAAAAGATGAAATATCCATCCCGAGACACTCTTTCGGCTGGGATTCCATTTTCATCAGTGAATAATGCAGGTTCAATATCCTCGTTGGAATACACTTTATCATCCTGAATTTCATAGATACTGAATCTTCCAGGTGTAGGGACTACAACCAAGTCTCCCTTCTTCATCTCCGCAATGAAACGTGAAAGGCAGTAGCGGTTACGACCATATGGCCAGCCGTATTCCGAATAGAGTTTGTCAACACCTGCCCATCCTTTGGCGTGAATCAAATCTTTGTTTCTTTCTGTTGAAAATGAGCTCCACCCTATAGAAAGCAGGCCCTTATCCAAAAGGGATCTTTCATATGGGTCGGCATTATCTCCTCCAGTATTTCTATGTAACCAATAGTTCATTGCAAATGAATGTTTGACTATAGAATATGTTTTGTTATACCTTGCTTTTTAAGCAGAATACTTGCTATTATACCTCAAATGAAACACATTTTTGGGTAGGTTGTTCCGATGATGTATATATTTGACGCTCTTTGGCGAAATTATACGATAATAATTGTTCTTTTGACTCCTTGAAACGCCTGTCTGCGTAGTTCAACCGAAAATCAGCCCGACGATATTTTTCGCGGTCACGACCATAAAAATGAAGCCAGCTGGTTCATTTAATGCAACTATAGCAACTGCATCGCTATCGCCGCACATGCCTC
>CAMCIE010000151.1 GCA_945874815.1 uncultured Bacteroidales bacterium | reverse complement strand
TCGACTGAGCGAAGCGAATGGAGAGATCTATTTAAAACATTGATTATCAATAGATATCTCGACTACGTCCGTAGGACTTCGCTCGACATGACAGACTTTTTGGTCAGCCCTTTTTCTATGTCAGATGAGAAGCCTGATCTATTTGACAATCAGACGGAATTCAGCCGGCTTGAGACTCAGTGTGAGTTTCTTGTCTGAAGGTACATCGTAGGTTTGGCTGCCGAAGGCCTCGTAGTCTTTCCACTGGCCATCGGATGGGAGTGTCACGGTGATGTTCTTTGTGGCAGTCGTGAAGTTGCCGACCACTGCGAAGGACTTTCCGTCAGCCGTGCAGGTAATGGTGCGGCCGCTGTCCCAACCGGTAGCATTCCAGCTGAATGAAGCATCAGAATCGAAGAAGCGCGGATTCTCGTTGCGGAATTTAATGAGACTGCAATATGAATCATACAATGCCTTCCTTTGAGGAACGTCGTAGTAGTCCCAGTGTATAGGCTTTCTGCCAGTACGGCCGTTTTCGTCGATTGAAACATCGTAACCAAGTTCTTCGAACTGCCAAAGCATTTTAGGACCTGGTATTGTCAGGAAGAAGGCTGCATTCAAAGCCTCCCTCTGCATTCTCACTTCCAGGTTCCCTTTGATGCCAGTAATGCCGTAAGCCTCTGATTTAAAAGCAGTTCTCTCTTCATCATGGCTTTCCATATAACCCACATAAGAGCCGAACGGCATGGCAGTACCAGTCCAAAGTCCGCCGAATGAGCTGTCAGAATATCCCATTGCGGCCTGACAATATGCATTGTTGAGGTTCCTCCAGACCTTTGCACCTGCTTTTGCCAGTTCATTTTCCTCCCTGGTTTCACAGAAATGCTCAAGGATGACGACTGCATCAGGATTTACGTCCTTCACAGTGGATATATATTCCTTAAGTATATTGATACGGCTCTGGTCATAGTTGGATGCTGTAGCCTCGGTGCTGGACTTGCTGGTGAAGCCTTTGGTCAGGTCGAACCTGAATCCGTCAACCTTGTATTCCTTTAGAAGGTATTCCAGACTCTTCTTCACATGGTCTCTGACCATTTCATTTTCATGGTTCAGGTCATGATAAACGCTATACGGGTGAGGCGCATCTACATTGAACCAAGGGTTGTTGGCAGCAGTCTTGTTGCTTGCAGAATCCCAGTACAGTTTTGCATACGGATGCGCTCCTGTAAGGTGGTTATATACAACGTCAACTATAACTGCCATTCCGCGGCTGTGGCACTCGTCAATGAATTTCTTATACATCTCACGCGAGCCATAAGCCTTGTCAAGGGCAAAATATGAACATGGGTTATAACCCCAGCTGTCATTGCCCTCAAATTCCTGAACAGGCATGACCTCCACGGCATTCACTCCGAGAGCATCAAGATAATCCATCTTCTCAAGTGCTCCTGCGATATCACCTGACTGGGTAAAGTCCCTGAAATGCATTTCATATATTACAAGATCGTCAATATCTTCCACCTTGTAATTGTTCACCTTCCAGGAATAATTGTCCCTGTTCACCTTGAATGCCGAAACAAGTCCGCTTGTCCCACTCGGATATTCACGAAGACCAGGATATGTCGTTGAAGAAATATATTTGTCATTTGACCCGTCATATACGATTTCAGTATATGGATCATGCACTCTGAATGCCGATCCGTCAGCAGAACCGGCATAATATTGGAATAGATATTCTTCATCCGGATTCACATTGGTGAAGGTGTACCACCAGCATCCGGCTGCCTCGTCACGTTTCATGGCATATTCCGATTGTCTCTTCCAGCCGCTGAAGTCTCCAACCACATAGCAGTACTCATGATATTTTCCGAATTTATCCTTGTCATAAAGGACAAGGGAAACGGAACCGTCCGCATTGTAATTTATGCCATGAGACAATCCGGCAGGCATTGTCTCCTTAACGACAGGATCAGGTTCAAAGATAAATTTCGTATCCTGAACTTTGACAAACAGGTCCTCAGTCTGAGTGCCTCCATCGGAGCTTCTAACCACAACGCCAATTTTGTTTACAGGCGTATCTTCAGAAGAAAACCACTCCCTGATGCTCGGCTCTATCGGCAACTTCCAGAGATTCTTCTCCTGACATGGCTGCCATTTGCATTTGGCAATATTTTCATTCCACTGTGCCTGCACAAACATCCACTCCGCTTCCACTATACCGATATGAGCATACATGTCCTTTGTGTAGTTGTAGAACGGAGACTTGCTGTCGGCGCGATAGTACAGAATGCAGGACTCATCTGCATCGGGCAGTTCAGGAATAGAGAAAAGACCTGTTGCAGATGGATTAATCAGTTCATCTCCGGCAAGTTGTGTAATTGTAATATTCGCAGTTTTGAACGCGGGTGCGGAAATCTTGAACCCAGCCTTGCGGCCTTCACCGGTCTTGTTTTCAGTAACAGTAACCGTTATCACATCCGAACAGCTGCCAGTTGTCTTGTCAATGGAAAACCAATCGCCACTCTCAGTAATTGTCACAGTCCACTGTTCAGCATTTGTGTCAACTGTTATTGTCTGTGAAGATGCATCCTTTGTAAAGTAAAGGTCAGCCGGATCAACCGACATTTTGTTCAGAGATGTCTGTGGTTTTTTCTCACAAGATGCCAGCAATGTGCAAAGCACTGCTGCATAGCCAATAATACGGCAAAACAATTTCATAGCTATTCTTCGTTATTTTCTATTTATGCGGTTTCGTATCGTACGAAGTTACGAAGAAAGACGGTAATTATGAAATGTCGGTGACGAAAATACAGGAATCTGTGACTGACGGTTGAAAATGACGGATGAAATAAAACAAAACCGGCTGGAAGAAATCTCCTCCAGCCGATTTAAAACTACATATTCAAATGATTATTTCTTAACCATTTCAAAAGTCGCATAGCTTCCGTGAGCCATATCAAGAGTAACGGTGTATGTACCGGCTTCGGTTGTCTTTATGTTAGAACCGTCATGAACCAGGATGCCTTCGGCATTGAGACCGTAGTTGTAATCCCATCCTCCGTTGAAGCGGAATTTCCACTCGTCACCGGCAGAGAGAGTAACTTCTCCGGTATATGTAAGAGTCTCAGGGTCAAATGTCATCTCGGCATCGCCGCCCCAGTCATTGAAGCCACCTATCATGCCGACTTTGGTAACAGGTGTTGCAGTTGCTGTATTTGTTGAGAAGTTTACCTCCCAGCAATATGTTCCGTCAGCAACCATACCATTGTCACCTGCAAATACGAAACCGCTTTCAACTGAACCGGACATTCCTATCCATTCTCCGACTTTTCCGAACTTGAATCCATATGTGGCACCATACATTGTAACAGCACCTTTGTAGATGCCCTGATTTTCATCTTTGAGATAGAGACGGAAGTCGTTGTCTATATTCCAGCCGTGACCAGAGTAGTCTCCAGGCATCGTTATATATGCAGGCATATTGAGGTTAAGGGCATTCACATAGAAGTCTGAAGAAGAAGCATCCAGAATAACTTTGTAAGTACCAGTCTGCTGGAATACGATGTTTTCACGCCACAAGACAACGTTGTCAGTTGTGCCTCCGAATGAGTAATCCCAATTTGAGTTGAAGCGGAATTTGAACTCATCGCCGGCAGCAAGCTCAATATTCTGTTTTGAAGTCCAGGTCCTTGATGTACCGTTCCATTCCATCTCAAGACCTTTACCCCATCCTGAAGCGGCGAAGCTTCCGATGAGTTCAAGATTCTTCACCTGAATCATGAACAAAGTACCGAACTTCTTGTCGAGCCAGATGCAGTACAATCCTGAAGGAACAACGATATTGTCGCTTGCGAGAGTCGAGGCACCAGCAACTGCAAATGGAAGATCCTCATTTCCTTTTGTCTCCACTGTCACGTCTGAGAATCCGAAATCTCCTTCCCATCTTGGGTTAGGACTGAACTTGAACTGAACATCTGAACCATCAGAAGTGGTCAAGTCAACAAATCCCTGATACTGACCTTTGGTCTTCGCAGACTGTTTGAGTGACGGAGCTGTTGCAGGATCCCATCCCTGATAGCTTCCAGGGAGCCACATTGCGTCTGGGAAGGTTGCGACATAAGTCGTAACTTTAATCTTTGCTTCATTTGAAACAAGACCATCCGGAATGCTTTCGCAGCATGCATATACCTTGAACTTAAGTTCTGACTCAGCAGCCTCGGCAGCACCCGCAGAGATGGCAGCCTCATTGAGCGCATCAACGGTCATGGAGAAACTTGTCTCATACAAACCTGAAGCCAATACAGTTTCTGAACCCTCACCAACTGCAAGAGTTACCTTGTAAGTAACATCTTCGCCAAAAGCAAGTCTGGCAGCAGACCAAGAAAGGAGTGCCACACTCTCTGATGGTGTTGACATGTCAAGCACGACGCTTTCTGCAGCTGGCGTAGCCTCTGCAGGCACTGCAGCCTCGTAATAATAGACCTTGATATTAACAGGAGCAGAAGAGATTTCTTCACCATTCCTGTCAGCGACAGTCACGAATACTGAAATTG
>CAMCIE010000150.1 GCA_945874815.1 uncultured Bacteroidales bacterium | reverse complement strand
ACGAATGGCATTCCCGCAGCATGGGCGCAAAGGCAGTCTTGGATGGTGTCGCCAATAAATGTGCAATCCTCGGCTTTCATTCCAGCTCTTTCCAGGAAGGTGAGAGCAGGCTCCGGATGAGGTTTGTGGTTAGTGCAGTCTTCCACGCAAATATCCACTTCTATATATTTCAGAAGCGGTTTCAGATGTTCGTCATTGTCGAATTCATATCGGTTCCTCGATGTAACGCAACCAATCTTGCATCCTGCCTGGTGCAACTTGCATAGAACTTTTTCCACACCCGGAAAGGCGCTGGAAAGATGCTTCAGGCTGATGAAGTTCCTTTCCCAAAGTTCCATGAATTCCTGTGGATTGTGGTATTCCAGCATATATGGTACCCTTCCGCTCGGGAAACCGAAGTATCCGTAAGCCTCTTCATAAGGCATGTCCATATCCATCAATTCCTTGACGGTAAGGATAAGTGATTCCACTCCAGTTCTTTCCGTGTCAATGAGGGTACCGTCTATGTCAAAAATAAAACTCTTTTTCATACTATCAGTTCCAAATGTTCTTAATGTAAGAACTGCGAATTTACCTATTTCAATCAAATTTACCAATGATAGAGTCGGATGTTCTTCTTGAAAGAATTGTGCGGATGAAAAATGCGGTTCTTGTTGGATAGGCAAATATTTTGTATGTTTGTGAATTGTTTAAAAATTTAATGTTATGAGTAAGTACATTTGCGATGTATGCGGATGGGAGTATGACCCAGAAGCAGGTTATCCGGAGGGAGGAATCGCTCCCGGCACTCCTTGGGAGGAGGTTCCGGAGGATTTCCTCTGCCCTTTGTGCAGCGTAGGCAAAGATCAGTTTTCTGCTGAGTAATCCGCCATTACGTCTTTTTTTTTGAGGCTGACTGAAAAGTCTGTCATGTCGCAGTCCGAAGGACGAAGTCGAGATGACAGATTCTATGGCCAGCCTTATCGTTGTGGAATAATCGAAGAGAAATAATATGATGAAAAAGAAAATTGCCATCGTCGGATGCGGGAAACTGGGGAATGTAGTTGCCGGAGCATTACTGGACGGGTATCTGCCTGAATATCAGCTGACAGGTGCATATTCCAGGTCTTTCGAAAAGGCAGAATCGCTTTCTGCTCTGTTTCCTGATGCATGCAGGCCTTGCCGGACTGTAGGTGAACTGTTGAACCTGAGGCCTGATTTCATCATCGAGGCCGCTTCTCCTGCAGCAATGCGTGAGATTGCCATCCCGGCTCTTGAAAGAGGTATTTCAATCATTACTCTTTCCATCGGAGCCTTTGCAGATGATGCCTTTTATGAAAATGTCAGGGTGGCAGCCTCCAATAGTGGTTCCAAGGTCTATATTGCCTCGGGAGCTACCGGAGGATTTGACGTGCTTAGCACAGCATCCCTCATGGGAGGCGCCAGGGCTGAGTTTTATAATGAGAAAGGTCCTGATGCCCTGAAAGGAACCCCTGTCTATGATGAGAGTCTCCAGACTGAGCGCAGGACAGTCTTTGAAGGAACGGCGAAGGAAGCAATAGCGATGTTTCCAACAAAGGTCAATGTGACCGTGGCTGCATCAAGGGCCTCTGTCGGACCGGAAAACATGAAAGTGAAGATGGTTTCAACTCCGGGATTCAAGGGCGATACCCAAAGAGTTGAGATTACCAACGACCAGGTGCATGCCGTGATCGACGTTTACAGCCGCACTGCCGAAATCGCCGCATGGTCGGTCGTACGTGTTCTCCGTAATATTGTCAGCCCGATAGTTTTCTGATTTCGTCGGTCAGGCATGCTCCATCCATCATCAAATACGCTTGTCAATCACCTCCTTGAGGGTATCAGGGAGGGTGACCAGGCGTGCTTTGAGGTTTTCTACAGGATGGAAAGGAACAATCTGGTACATTTTATCAACTCATATATAAAGGACAGGTCCAGGTCCGAAGACATAGCCCAGGATGCCCTTCTGAGACTTTGGGAAAGGCGCCGGAGCCTGAGGGACGGAGGTAACATCAGGGCTCTGGTTTTCACTACGGCAAGGAACATGGCAGTCGACTATCTGCGCCGGAAGACTGATACAGAATCACTTGAGGCTTGTCTATGCCTTGAAGACGAGTCTGTGGACGGTCTGATAGAGGCGCTTGACCTTGCATCTCTTCTTGGCAAAACATTCAGCAGCCTGCCTGAGAAACTGCGTGAGACTTTCATACAAAGCCGCGCCGGGGGGCTGACCAACAGGGAAATAGCCCTCAATGAAAAAGTAAGTATCAAAGCAATCGAATACCGCATTTCTGCGGTTCTGCGTTCATTCAAAAAAATCACGAATTCTTTTTAGGGTTGAGCCATTCTTCTGCGTATAATCAGTGAAAGACAAAATATCACTGAATCATGCGCAAAGATTTCAATAAATCAGTATTCGACTCCATGCCGGATACGGTGTGGACAGGCGAAATGCCCGAATTCAATAAAAGGAAACAAGGGAAAACCTTCCGTCTTGTTACACAGATTGCTGCTGCATTGAGCATTCCTCTGGCAGCGGCCACCATCATTCTTGCTTCCCGTGGCCAGAATATATCAGGCCCGGAAGCCCTTGTATCACAGGAAATAGTCTATAAAGTCAACAACACCCTCAGGGGAGAAATCACCCTTCCGGACAGCTCCATTGTGAAGCTGAACAGCGGCAGTATCCTTAAGGTGGCCGCGGATTTCGGCCGGAAAAACCGTACTGTATGGCTCGACGGAGAAGCCTATTTTGACATTCACAAGGACAGGTCATGTCCGTTCTATATCAAGACACCTCAGGATGTGGAAGTGAAGGTGACCGGAACACGTTTCAATATGCAGTGTTATTCCGACAATCCGAAATTCGACCTTACACTTATCCAGGGCTCGGTGGAGGTGAAGACAAGCAACGATGAAGTCATAAAAGTCCTGCCATCGCAGAATATAGTCATCAGCAATGAATTCCATAATGTTTCCAGGGTGGAGGAACCTTCGGAATCGCTGGTCTGGACAGAGGGAATATTGAAATTCGACCATACTCCGATGTCGGAGACAATCGCAAGGATCGAGCGTTGGTACGGAGTGCGCATCAATGTTCCGGACAAGAAAATCCTGAGCTCATCATTCACTGCTGAATTCAAGTCCGAGACTCTTGATGAGGTAATGCGCCTTCTGTGCATTTCATCCAATCTCCGATATAAGATGGATGGCAGTTCCATCACATTGGAATCCGGCAAATAGAATCTGACTGATACATTATGAGAAAAATGAAACGAACACTTGTGTTCTGCCTGTCCCTCATGCTGGCCTTCAACCTGCATGCGCAGAACAAGTTTACGGTGGTGGCTGATGGGCAGCCTCTGATTTATGCAATGAAGATGCTTGCTGCCCAGTGCGACTACAATTTTGTGTATAACAATGACATAATCGACACATCGAAAAAGATTGATGTGGACATTACGAGTGACCGGCTTTCTGAAGTTCTTGATGCCATCTTCAAACCTTATGGCATAAGCTATACCATTGTGGGCAAGCAGATTGCGCTTTCGGTTCCCGAACCTTCAGCTGCAAACGACAGGAACTCTCAGAGGACAAGGAAGGTCAGCGGTACGGTCTCAGATGCAACCGGTGACGCCCTTGCCGCCGCCGACATATATCTGAAAGGAACGAACAAAGGTGTTTTCGCAGATATGAACGGCCGTTATTCGATTGAAGTGCCTGACGACGAAAGCACCGAGCTTGTCTTCCGTTTCATCGGAATGCGTGAGCAGAGCGTCCGTATAGGAAATAAAAGTGTAATCAACGTGGTACTCGAAGAAGAGGCACACACCCTTGACCGTATTGTCGTAACTGGTTATCAGACAATCTCGCGCGAGCGTTCCGCAGGAGCATTTGCAAACGTTTCCGGGGCTGAAGTCCGCGACCAGGCCACGGTGCACGGCAGCCTTTTACGAAGCCTTGAGGGAAGTGCAACGGGCCTCAGCGTCACCCAGACGGGAGATGGAGTGAAGTACCTGATTCGTGGAGTTTCTTCAATCAATTCAAAGACGGAGCCCCTGTATATCGTGGACGGAGTATCCATGACCAAGGCCCAGATGGACAGGATGGTCAACCCTAACGACGTGGAGTCAATCAACTTCCTCAAGGATGCAACCGCTGCCTCAATCTGGGGAGCTCAGGCTGCAAACGGTGTCATTGTCGTAACGACCAGGACCGGAAGTGCCGGCAAGAAACTTTCCATAAGTTACAATGCCGGATTCACCTTCAAGGGCAAGCCGAACTACAAATATCAGGATATGATGACAAGCCGCGAATTCATCGATGCGGCCATCTCAGCCTTTGATCCTCAGACATATAAATGGACTGATATAAACAAGAGCACATACGGACTCAGCAGGGGAGACTACAGAGTGGTCCTTCCGCATGAAGTACCTATGTATCAATATTTCAACGGAGAAATATCCCTTGCCCAGAGGGATGCTATCCTGAATGACCTTGCCTCGAAGGACGGCAGGAAGGAATATGAGAAATA
>CAMCIE010000149.1 GCA_945874815.1 uncultured Bacteroidales bacterium | reverse complement strand
TGTTGGCGTTGGTGGCTATGCCTATGCAGCCGACTGAGAGCAGCAGGGCCGATGCCGCAAAGAAGCTTTTCAGATGGGGGCGTTTCTCCTTGTCTATGCAAAGGCTTATCAGAAGGCCGAGGGCATATACGAAGATGACGATTGCCAGATAATATGTTATCTGGACATGGTTGGCCTTTATCTGGAAGCTGAGGGCAAGGGCGAAAAGGACGGAGCCCAGAACGGTCAGAGGAAGCCGGCTTCGTAGGGTTCCCTTGTCGGAAAGTGCTGATTTATATGTGAATATGATGGCTGCAAGCACCCATGGAAAGAAGGCTATTGCCTGCATCTTGGTATTGTGCCCGACCTGAATGATCTGCATATTGTACGAGCAGAATGCCACCGCTATGGCACCGGCCACAGCTATTATCTTGTCAAGCCCCATGGCAAGCATCAGCAGGAAGGCGCCGAGCAAGGTGACAAGCAGATAGCTTGCAGGACGCCTTCCAAGCAGGAGAGCCTTATAAAGCGGCTTGGTCCAGTCCCCGTTGAAATCATCGATGAACGCTGTGGTAGGCATTCCTCCGAACATGGATCCGGTCCATGCTGTCGGATCGTCCGGATTGGCCCTGTTCCAAGTCACCGCCTCATTCGACATGCCCTTCCAGGCGGAGATATCGCTCTGATTCACAATCTTTCCCGAGAGCACCTCAGGCGTGAAACCATAAGCCAGAACCACGAAAAGCAGGGCGATGCCTGCATATATCAGAATTGCCTTTAATGTCTTGTTCATCATACCTTCTTTAACTTCCTTCAGGAACCTTCAGTGATTCCTTGACGGAACATTTTCTGCAAAGGTATAATAATTTATTGGAACCGACGAATCAGACTTCTTACTGCACTGAGAAGAAGGCGGTCAAAAGGAATGTTGCCCGAAATCCGTTTCAGAGCTACGGCAAAGATAGAAAGAGGGGTATATGATTCCCGCACTCTGTCATAGTTGGCATAAATTTCCCTGCCCTTCAAGCCGAGCTTCTCAGAAACGTCCTGTCTTGCAGCATCAAGACTCTCAAGGTCTTTTATTTCAGAGTATTTCATATCACTTTTCCTCAAAGAACAGACGGATGAACATTTGCACCAGACCATTGATAAACAACTTGTTCCTCAAAAGATACAGCACCACGAGCACAAGCAGGAAAAAGGCAGAAACGATGAAAGCGCCAGCTGCATAGCTTCCTATCAGGTCCCCGATGAGGAGGATGCCTCCGAAAGCTGCTGCAGTCATCACGATTCCACCTATGGACAGGAAAAGAATTGTCAGAATCACTTTATGAAGTGTAACTGACAATCCTTTAGCTGTTCTTAGCTTAAGCTCGTCGATTTTCAGATCTGTGTATTCGACGACGCTTTTGCCGAGATCCTCAGCAGGTTTTATGAAATCCGTTTCCATTATGCCTGAACTGATTGGTCATCTATGTCACTCTCTTTGGCAAGAGCCTTTTCGAGCCTGGTCAGCTGCTCCAGAATCTTCTCCTTTGCACTTTCCTTCAAATGCTCTCCTTCCTCAGAAAGGGTATCCTTCAGCTTGTCAATCTCCTTCTTAAGTTCAGAGCCTTTGGCTTTGGCAATCTCACATCCTTCTGAAGCTGCTTCCTTAATCTTGCGGCGAGTTTCAGAACCCTTGTCAGGAGCAAAAAGAACTCCGGCCGCTACGCCTATTGCCGCTCCGGCAATCAGTGCGAACAATGATTCATGTTTCATAAAAATAGTCTTTATAATGTCATATCAATCAGACATTTTGTCATTATGTCCGACCCTCTGTCACAAGTCAAATTCCGTACCCATTCCACAAGAATCCGCCATTTTCGACCTAAGGCACAAAAATTGGCCGATTTGATGATTATATAAAGAGATTTGACAGGAATATGGCAATGATTACCAATGGAGCTATCCATCTGATTATGAACCAAATGAAGTTGAACATTCGGACATTTCCTCCAAGGGTGCCTCCGTTTGTGAATTCATCCATGACATCTGCCTTTTTCATCTTCCATCCTGCGAAAAGCACCACGAGGAAGCTTCCGATGGTCATGAGGAAATTGGCTGAGAGCTTGTCAAAGAAGTCAAAGAGAGTGTTGCCCAGAATCTCGAATTCCGAAAGAGGTCCGAATGAAAGGGAGCAGAAGATTCCGACTATCCAAGTGACAAGGAAAATCGATAAGGAAGCTGTACGCCTTTTCATTCCTTTTTCCTCAACGAGATAGGCAACTCCCACCTCGAAAAGCGAAATGGAAGATGTGAGGGCTGCAATCAGAAGGGCAAGGAAGAAAAGGATTCCCACAAGCGCCCCGAGAGGCATCTGGGAGAAAATGAACGGAAGGGTCTTGAACACCAGGCCAGGACCTGACTGAGGACTGAGACCGAATGCGAAAACTGCCGGCATGATGGCGCAGCCTGCAATCATGGCGAACACCAGGTCTGACACAGCTATGGCAGCCGACGATTTTGCAATGTTTTCAGATTTATTGACATAGGAGGCATAGGTCAGCATGGTGCCGCATCCAAGAGAAAGCGAGAAGAATGACTGCCCGAGAGCAGCTGCGCATACTTCCGGAGTCAGTTTCGAGAAATCCGGCTTGAACAGATAGGTTATGCCCTCCGAAGCGCCTTCCAAAGTCATGGCGCGCACTGCGATGAGCACTACCACGACGAAAAGTATGGGCATCATGACTTTTCCGAATCTCTCGATTCCTCCCTTGACTCCGCCCATGACTATGAGCGCCGTGATCAGCAGAAAGAATGTATGGCCGAGAATAGGTATCAGAGGCGAGGATACGAAGTCATTGAACATGCTGTCCAACTCTTCATGGGTGACATAGTCAGTGAATCCGAAGGTGCAGGCCTTGAAGAAATACTGCAGGGACCACCCTCCGATGACACTGTAATAGGAAACGATGATCAGCGGGGCAAACAAAGAAATCAGACCGACCCATTTCCACGCTGTTCCCGGGGCGAGTTTTCCGAATGCACCGAACGCATTGGTCTGGCTCCTGCGTCCGATGATAAATTCACAGAAAAGGATGGGGAGCGAAAGCAGGAACACGCACAGAATATACACCAGAATAAAGGCTGCACCTCCGTACTCTCCCAGCATGTAGGGGAATCTCCACATATTGCCCAGACCAATGGCAGAGCCAGCCATAGCCATCAGAACGCCGAACCGGCTGGTAAAATTTTCGCGTTTCATATTGTCAAATCCGTTTATATGTCACAAATTCAAATTCATACCCTGTTTCCGGGTCCTTCTGCATCTCCGAGCGGCTTTCTTCTGCCCAAATATGAGGATCGACTTGGGGAAAGAATGTGTCGGCATCCTCAATTGAAACATGCACCCTTGTCAGTATAAGTTTATGTGCCGTTTCCATGGCCTGTGCATAGATCTGGCCCCCTCCGATGATGAAACATCGCTCTTCATCCATTCCGTATTCCGCAGCCTTTTCCCCGGCAAGACGGACAGCCTCTTCAAGGGAGGATGCTGTCAGGACTCCCTGTGGTGGCTGGAATGATCTGGAAACTACGATGTTGAGCCTCTTGGGAAGGGGCCTTCCAAGGGATTCGAAGGTCTTCCTTCCCATAATCACGCAGCATCCGGAGGTGTTTTTCTTGAAGAATTTCAAGTCGTCGGATATATGCCACAGCAGGGCGTTATCCCGTCCAATGGCTCCGTTGTCGGCTACCGCCGCTATGATTATTGTCTGCATCATACTGCTACAGGGGCTGGAATCCGTGGATATGGATCATATCCTTCAAGGGCGAAATCTTCGTATTTGAAGTCGAATATACTCTTGACTTCAGGGTTGATTTTCATCACCGGAAGAGGTCTCGGCTGTCTTGAAAGCTGAAGGTCAACTTGCTCAAAATGATTGAGATATATGTGAGTATCTCCTGTAGTATGAATGAAATCTCCCGGCTGAAGACCGCATACCTGGGCTATCATCATGGTAAGGAGCGCATAAGAGGCAATGTTGAACGGAACCCCGAGGAACACGTCTGCGCTTCTTTGGTAGAGCTGGCATGAGAGTTTTCCATCTGCCACATAGAACTGGAACATGGTATGGCATGGAGGAAGGGCCATTTTGTCCACTTCGGCAACATTCCATGCAGACACTATCATCCTCCTGGAGTCCGGATTGGATTTCAGGGTCTGTATGACTTGTGAAAGCTGGTCAATGGTACCTCCGTCAGGAGTAGGCCAGCTGCGCCACTGGTGACCGTAAACCGGGCCGAGGTCTCCGTTTTCATCGGCCCATTCGTCCCAGATGGTCACACCGTGGTCGTTAAGGTACTTTATGTTGGTGTCGCCGGCTATGAACCAGAGCAATTCGTAGATAATGGATTTCAGATGGACTTTCTTGGTTGTCAGCAGGGGGAACCCCTGACTCAGGTCAAATCTCATCTGGTAGCCGAATATGCTTTTGGTGCCCACGCCGGTGCGGTCGCTTTTGATGGCTCCGTTTTCCTTTATGTGACGGAGCAGGTCCAGGTATTGTTTCATCGGAATCGGTGCAGGTTTATTTCACGGAAAAAGCAAAAAAGATGGCCTGCTCAT
>CAMCIE010000148.1 GCA_945874815.1 uncultured Bacteroidales bacterium | reverse complement strand
AGGAAAAGGCCGATTACCTGATTTCCCTGAAGAACAGAGGCTACAAGATTTTCATGCTCAGCAACAACAATCCCATTATGATGCGCATCTGCGACGGAGATTTCAGAAAGGTCGGAATCGGAATCAATGATTTCTTCGACAAGGCATTCATTTCCAGCACGATGAAGATGCTTAAACCTGACCGTGAGATCTTTCTGGAAAGCATCAGGCAGACAGGATTCAATGCAGATGAACTGCTGTTCATAGATGATTCTGCAAGAAATACAGAAGGTGCCCGCGCGGTGGGAATGAATGCCGTTGATTATGTTCAGGGAGAGTCCCTTGAACAGACTATTGAAAATGCGTTGGCTATTTTACTCTGAACCAGTCCATTGTCCTGCCCAGAAGCCCTCTCTTGTCCAATGATCCTTTGACCTTCAAGACGTCTCCCTCGACTTTCATCGAGCAGTAATATGTCTTGCCATTGCCGGGGTCATAGATATTTCCGTTCTTGTATTCTCCGTCAACCTTCTTCAGTCCGCTGAGCATGTTAAGACCGATGAGCTGGCGTGACTGGAGGCTCTTGTCAGGGTTGTTAGTGTCCAATACAGGCGAGCCATCCTTGTTGGTCGGTGTCTCAAGCCATACAATCTTGCCATTATAGCAATCGCCTGCATTATAGTCTTCGACGATGGAACTGACGTCATCCAATTTCCATTTTCCTACAACATCCTGTGCGAATGACAGGGCACTGCTCAAAATAAGAGCAAAACAAAGTGTCAGAATCTTTGTCATAAAAATATAAGTTAAAGCGTTCAGTCTTTCCAACATTCAGTCACATCGGAGATTTCCGGTATAGTGGATGAATGGTATTCAGGGTCCTTGCCCTGCCTTAGCTGGGCTTTGTAATCGTCCAGCAGTCTTATTGCATATTTTCCGAGCAGGAAAACAGAGGTCAGGTTCACAACTGTCATTATGACCATGAAGAAATCCACAAGTGCCCATACGATTTCAATTGTCATGAGCGATCCGAGGAAGATCAGGATTCCGAGCACGAGTCTGTAAATCTGGATTGCTGTCCTGGTATGTTTTGATCCGTTGCAGAGGAAAGTCAGATTGCATTCTCCGTAATAATAGTTGCCGATTACGCTTGAGAAGGCGAAGAAGAGGATGCAGACTGCAATTATATATTTTCCAGCAGGACCGATGTGGTAGGTCATCGCGACCTGGGTGAGTTCTATTCCGTTTGCACCGCAATTGTATAATCCTGAGCACATTATGATCAGGGCAGTACATGTGCACACTACAAGAGTGTCAGTGAAGACTCCGAGGGTCTGGATCAGTCCTTGTTTAACCGGATGGCTCACGTCAGCTGTTGCAGCTGCGTTCGGAGCACTTCCCTCTCCTGCCTCATTGCTGAAAATTCCTCGTTTGAATCCCATCAGAATGGCAGATCCTACCATTCCTCCTGCAGCCTGTTCGAATCCGAATGCACTGCGGAAAATAAGCCCGAGCACTTCAGGCAAAGCCGTGATATTCACTGCAAGCACCCATACCGCTATTCCGAGATATGTCAGGGCCATGAAAGGAACGATGTACGAACAAACCTTCGCTATGCGCTGGATTCCTCCGAAAACCACGGCAAGGGCGAGGGCGGACAGGGCCAAGGCCATAACCATCGGTGGGATGGAGAATGCTTCGGTGAATGCTGAGGAAATGGTATTGGCCTGCACCATATTGTTCGTCAGGCCGAACTGGGCAAGAATCGCCACTGCAAAAATTACTGCAAGCCAACGCTTCTTAAGTCCCTTGGTGATGTAGAAGGCCGGACCTCCTATGAACGAATCCCTGGCTTTACTTTTGAACAACTGTGCCAGCGTACATTCCACAAACGTGTTCACACTGCCTATCAGTGCCATCACCCACATCCAGAAAATGGCTCCCGGTCCTCCGATTACGATTGCCGTAGCTACTCCGGCAAGATTTCCGGTACCAACTCGTGAGGCCAGAGAGACCATGAAAGCTTCAAATGCACTGACTCTTTTTTCTTCGGTATTCAGCTTGCCTTTGTCTGCCTTGAACAAGAGCTTGAACATCTCTCCAATCATGGTGAACTGAACGCCTTTTGTCTTGATAGTGAACCACAAACCGGCTGCTGACAAGACAAGGACCATGACTGTGGCCATTGGAGCATTGATATTGTTCAGAAAATCAGCGATAGTTTTTTGCATGGTATAGAGTCTTAAATTGCAAAAATAATCATTTTTTCCTTAAGTCAATACCAACACGAAGCCGCGGGTGCAAGTTTTTTGCACCCGCGGCTTCATTTCACGCGATTATTTCCAAATATATGGAAGATTATTTCAAGTAAGCATCCTCAACTACTTTGGCGCTGCGGCTGATAAAGTCACTGAGTGCTTTACCTTTAAGCATTCCGTTGGCAAGGAGTGCAAGGTCTGAAATCTGCTTGAGAATCTCGTTGGATTCGGCAAATGATTTCAATTCTGCCTTATGAGCCTCTGAAGCGGCATCCTTGGCATCCCTTACAGTCTTCTTGACCTCCTCGGAAGCATCCTTGTCTGCATCAGGGATGACATCTTCAGGTTTCACCTGAGCCTTCTTGGCATCCATAATCCTGGCTACCAGAGGGTTCTGCATGTTGACGGTGATATTGTATGAAGCAGGCATCTGTCCGTAGAAATTCATTCCGCCGCCCATTGCTGACATTTCGCGGTAACGGCGCATGAATTCGCTCTGGGTAATGAGAAGCGGAGCGGCATTCTCTCCGAGGTTGTCAGCCTGGACATAATATTCATTCTCCGAAGGCATCACTGCACGGAAAATCTCACTGAGGTCATTCTTCTCGGCATCTGAGAGTTCCGGACGGATTTTTTCCTCTTTTGCAATAAGGTTGTCTACGCTGTCAGAGTCAACCCTTGCGAATTTTGCATTCTCGACTTTTGTTTCGAGAAGGTTCACAAAGTGGCTGTCAAGCTGACAGTCCATCAGAAGCACATCGTAGCCTTTGGCCCTGGCTGCCTCAATATATGAATACTGAGCCTCTGTGTCAGTTGCATAAAGGAATACGACCTTCTTGTCCTTGTCGGTCTGCTCAGCCTCGATGGCTTTCTTGTAGTCTTCGATGCTGAAATATTTGTTGTCAGTGTTTTTCAGGAGAGCAAATTTCATAGCCCTGTCGCAGAATTTTTCATCTGACAACATTCCATACTCAATGAAGAGCTTGAGGTTGTCCCATTTGCTTTCCCACTGCTCCCTCTCGTTCTTGAATATATCCTCCAGTCTGTCAGCGACTTTCTTTGTGATGTAAGTGGATATCTTCTTAACGTTAGCATCACTCTGGAGATAACTTCTTGACACGTTCAGAGGAATGTCCGGAGAGTCGATTACACCATGAAGCAGAGTCAGGAAGTCCGGAACGATATTGTCAACTGAATCGGTCACGAACATCTGGTTGCAATAGAGCTGAATCTTGTTGCGGGAAATCTCTACATTGTTCTTGATCTTAGGGAAGTAGAGAATACCTGTGAGGTTGAACGGGTAGTCCACATTCAGATGGATGTAGAAAAGAGGGTCTTCCTGCATCGGGTAGAGGTTGCGGTAGAACTCCATATAGTCTTCTTCCTTGAGTTCTGACGGTTTCCTCGCCCAAAGAGGGTCGATTTTGTTGATGATATTATCTTTCTCTGTATCAACATATTTGCCATCTTTCCACTCCTGTTCCTTACCGAATACTACAGGTACAGGCATGAACTTGCAATATTTGTTGAGAAGTCCCTGAATGCGGTTTTTCCCGGCATATTCCTTTTCCTCATCGTCGATATAGAGGGTAATTACGGTTCCTCTGTCGGTCTTGTCGCAAGGTTCCATCTCATATTCAGGCGAGCCGTCGCATGACCATTTGACTCCCTTTGCTCCATCTTTCCATGAAAGGGTTGCGATGGTGACTTTCCTGGCAACCATGAAGGCTGAATAGAAGCCAAGGCCGAAATGGCCAATGATGCTTGAAAGCTGGTCTTTGTATTTTTCAAGGAACTCTCCAGCTGATGAGAATGCTATCTGGTTGATGTACTTGTCAACCTCTTCCTCAGTCATTCCGATACCGTTATCAATGATCTTCAAGACTTTAGCATCCTCGTCGAGCTCCACTCTCACCTGAAGTTCACCGAGTTCGCCTTTGAATTCGCCCGATGCGGCGAGGGCTTTCATTTTCTGGGTTGCGTCAACTGCATTTGCCACGAGTTCGCGAAGGAAGATTTCGTGGTCTGAATAAAGGAATTTCTTAATCACCGGGAATATGTTCTCGGTGGTTACGCCTATTTTACCTGATGTTGCCATAATTTATTTTTTTTACATTTATTTATTTCTTTCATATCTCAGATTCCCGGTCAGGCCGGGAATGACGGATGGTCAGGCCGGGAATGACGGATGGCCAGGCCGGGGATGACGGATGGTCAGGCCGGGACAAGGAGTGTATGGTCAAAATGCGTTCCAACAAAAAAAGACTGACGATTTGTCAGTCTTTTTTATTTATCTGTCATGAAACCGAACATGAAAATCTTTGATATATTTTCGCCCAAGGGCGATATCAAAT
>CAMCIE010000147.1 GCA_945874815.1 uncultured Bacteroidales bacterium | reverse complement strand
GATAATAGGTCGGATACCATGCTCCGGTGTAATCACCGATGACAAGGTCAGGATTGATTGCCTTCAACTGCCTGTGGGCTTCAACGACAAAATCGTGGATGACACCGGCGCGCCACTCCACCCATTTCTTGAAATGCTTTCCAGGCTGCCAGTTATCCCTGAGTTTTCCATCAGAGTCATACCAGCTGATAATATCCTCAGGGAAGTTCTCAACCTTGACTGAGGCATATTCCTCGAACTGGATTCTGGAGAGTTCGCTGAAATCGGCAGTCATGCCGTCATACCTTACCCTGTCAAAGATAAGTCCATCACATTCAGGATATTTCCTCACGAATTCCTTGAGAATGTCCAACTGATACTGCTGAACCTCAGGGTTTGAAGGATTGAGCATTCCGTTGTAATTCGTCTTGATCGAGGAAATAGGCACGAGCTTGCCTTTTTCATAGCAGATGCTCTGCCAGGCTGCCTTGTCGGAGTAGATTATTCCACGGTCGAAATAGTTGTGGCCGCCGGCAAAGACATTCAGCGAAGCAAATACCCTCATTCCCATTTCGTGTCCGAAATCAATGAAATACTGCATCATGTCATAGTCACGGCTTCTTTCCACTCCTTCCCAGTCGCCCATGTAAGGAGCTATTTCACTGTCATACAGCACCTCTCCCATGATGGATTTCATATCCACCACAACATTGTCGAATCCGATGGCACGACATTTTTCCAGATAGAACTTAATGGAATCCGGACATGACAATGTTTTGTAATTGGCTTCGCAATCGAACCACATATAATTCTGATTCAATGCTTTATTGTTATGACAAGAGGTCATTGCCAACACATTTGCCATAACAGAAAACAATAAAAGAAAAGATTTGTTTAGTTTCATACACCAGTGTTTTGGTGCAAATGTATCAATAATTTAATAAATTCAAAGCATTTTATTAAAATATTTTATTAACACATACCTAAAAGCCCATAAATAATCCATAATCAATCGAAATAGGTATCATTTTTATAATAGAAAAGTTGAATCTTTGAAAAGTATTTATAACTTTGTTGCCGGCATAATGGTGCGATAATTAAAATATTACAAATAAAATGGGAAAAGACAGCAACATCGGATATGTCCTGTTCATGGCGGCTGTGGCCGCATTGGGAGGAATCCTTTTCGGCTATGACACTGCCGTAATATCAGGAACCACTGCATTGGTCAAAAATCAGTTTGCACTCACTGACATGAGGGAAGGATGGTACGTCGGATGCGCCCTTGTCGGTTCAATCTGCGGCGTGCTTGCAGCAGGAACGCTCAGCGACTATCTCGGCAGGAAACTCACCATGCTTATTTCCGCCGCCCTCTTCAGCATTTCCGCAATCGGGTGCGCGTTGTGCGGAAGTTTCGAAGCTCTTGTGGCTTACAGGATTATCGGAGGTGTCGGAATCGGAGTGGTGTCAATAGTTTCACCTATATATATATCAGAGGTTTCACCTGCCAGAATCAGAGGTACCCTGGTGTCGCTCTACCAGCTTGCCGTCACCGCAGGTTTCCTTCTTGCCTATATGGCAAACTGGGGCATCGACTCGAACATCAACACTGAAATTGCCTCTGAATCATTGTGGTACAGGGTGTTCAACACTGAGGCATGGAGGGGAATGCTCGGCAGCGAGACCATCCCGGCCCTGCTTTTCTTCTTCATCATTTTCTTCATTCCGGAAAGCCCGCGCTGGCTCATTACCAAAGGAAGGACAAGCAAGGCAAGTAACGTTCTTTCAAGGATTTACAACGATAAAGCTGAAATTGAAAGTCAGATCAGAACCACAAGGGAGAGTCTCGGCGAAGGAAACGAAGGCTCCTGGAAGGACCTTCTCAAACCAGGCATCCTGCTTGCCGTGATTGCCGGAAGCGCCATTGCAATCCTCGGACAGTTCATGGGAGTGAATGCAGTCCTTTACTATGGACCGAAAATTTTCGCGGATGCTGGATTCGACAATCCGATGTTCTCAACAGTGCTCGTAGGACTCGTGAATTTCCTCACGACCATCCTTGCCGTATTCATCATTGACAAAGTCGGACGTAAACAGCTGATATACTGGGGTGTAAGCGGAATGATCATCTGCCTGCTCTGCATCGGCACCTATTTCGCATGGGGGCAAAGCCTCGGCCTGGGCAACGGATTCATGCTCACATTCTTCCTTTTGTATGTATTTTGCTGCGCGATTTCCATTTCCGCGATAGTTTTCGTACTTTTGTCCGAAATGTATCCAAACTCAGTCAGAGGCCGTGCAATGTCCATCGCAGGTTTCGCCCTTTGGGTGGGAACCTACCTGATTGGACAGCTGACCCCTGTGCTTCTGGGATGGAGTCCGGCCGGCACATTCTTCATCTTTGCTGCCATGTGTCTGCCGTATATGCTTATCATGTGGAAGGTCATACCAGAAACCACCGGCAAGACTCTTGAAGAGATTGAGGCGTATTGGAACCGTAAGAAATAATAATAAACCTGACTTATATGAATACCTCGTTCCTGAATAACATCGATGGAAAGAATTCGATATTGAAGCAGAAAATCCTCGGACTGTGCATCAATGACGGTGACTACAGCATCGCGGATTTGAGCAAAGAATTGAATACCAGCATACCTACAATAACGAAACTGATCCAGGACCTGATTGAGGAGGGATTCCTTGTGGATATGGGCAAGATTGACACGAGCGGAGGTCGCAGGCCGAGCATATACGGTCTGAATCCGTCTGCAGGCTATTTTGTCGGCACCGAGATACGCCGCCACCATATCTGCATTGCGGTGAGCAATTTCAAGGGCCAGCTGGTGCACTACAGCGAAGACATAAGTTTCATCCTTGAGAACACTGAAGAGTCTTTCAAGGAGCTTTGCAGCTTCCTGATTTCCCACCTTTCCGGCATAGGGATCAAAGGAAGCGAAGTGCTAGCATACGGGGTGAATCTTACAGGAAGGGTCAATAATGTGACCGGCTACTGCTTCACCTATTTCCTCGGTGAGGACAGGCCTATTTCCAGCCTGATGGAGCAGGAACTCGGCAGTCCTGTTTTCATCGAAAACGACTCAAGGGCAATGACTTACGGAGAATATATCTGTGGAGTATGCAACAACGAGAAGAATATGCTCTTCCTGAATGTCAGCTGGGGTCTTGGCATGGGAATGATAATTGACGGCAAACTTTCTTATGGAAAGTCCGGATTCTCCGGCGAAATCGGTCATTTCCCTCTCCTGAACAACGACATCATCTGCCACTGCGGAAAGAACGGCTGCCTCGAAACAGGTGCTTCCGGCTCTGCAGTCCACAGGATATTCATGGAAAAGCTCCGTGAAGGCAGGACTTCCCTTCTGTCAGAAAAATATAACAGGGGCGAGACAATCTCCCTGGAGGATATCATGAAAGCCGTGCTGGAAGAGGATGTGCTTGCGATTGAGGCTGTCGAAGAAATCGGAACCGTGCTCGGCCGTGCAATTGCAGGACTGATCAATATCTTCAACCCTGAGCTTGTGGTAATCGGCGGTCGTCTTGCTGTAGCCCACGAATATCTGATGCTGCCTATCAAGAGCGCAATCCAGAAATATTCCCTGAACATTGTCAACCGCGACACTCAGTTCAAGTTCTCAAAGCTCGGAAAGAAAGGAGGCCCTATCGGAGCCTGCATCCTTTCAAGAAGCAAGCTCCTGGGCCTGTATTAGTTTTTACATCTGAAAAATTCAGATCAGTCGAAGAGCAGTTTCATGTCTGCATCAAGCATCGGCTCGGCAACTTCAGAAGGGACAAACTCCCAATGACCTATAACTTCCGGATTCCCGACCAGTTCTGGCGTGATCCGGGAGTTTTTCTGTAAATAATCATACAGAATCTCACGAATCTCAGGATAGTACTCCACTACCCTCTCGTCTATCTTGTCGGTGTCGATTCCGGCACCCTCCCTCATCAGGGAACCACCGCCGCTTGCGCGATATGATGTCATCGCCACATTGTAATTTGCACCAAGCTCAAAATCGCTGCCATCGGCAAGCGATTCTATATCAATCCTCTCGCCGAAAGGCTTTGTCACATCGACAGAATATACAAGGCCGCCGGCCGAATCAAAATTGTACGACCTTCCGACAAAGGACCATCTCTTCTGGCCGGTACGCTGGTCTGGCGAATCAACGATTTTCAGCAAATGTGCCTGTCCGTCAGCAACTGTATTGATCCATCCTTCATAAGAATATTCCAGATAATTCTTGATCTCATTGCCTGTCATTGACACTACAAACAATTGATTTTCATACGGATAAATCGTAAACAGGTCATTATACAAAAGTGTTCCTCCCCGTACTGTCTTGTTGAAAGAAAGAGGGGCTGCGAATGAAATCCTGGCAGGCGAACATGAAAGACTGATGGTGTGGATAAGATTGAGATAATCGCTCATTCCCCTATACGAATCAGCCGTCCTGAGGTCCATGTCAAGATGTCCTACCTCCTGAACTGTAAATGCTTTGACAGCCTCATAATCAGGACGGAAGATATCCCTCATTCTTGTATCCACCTTATCCCTGTCAACCCTGATCAGATCGGCAGACAAGGTCTTTGACACCAC
>CAMCIE010000146.1 GCA_945874815.1 uncultured Bacteroidales bacterium | reverse complement strand
CAGGCCATTTCTGGGTCATGGTAACTTCGACGTCCTCTCCGGATTCATCAGTGAGGACTGCAATAGTCTTGTCTATATTGTATTGTCCTGCCGCTGCAATTGATTTCACGGTATATTCGCCTTTGAAGCTGAATGGCACCATGATTTTGTGAGGCAGCCATCCTTCTTTCACTTCGCCGAGCCAGTCTGCGGCAATCACTTTGTCACCAGGCTTTGCGACTGGAGTGAAATCCCATAGTTTCTCATGGTTGAGAGGGTCGGTGTATTCGCCTCTTTTGAGGAATACTCCGGTCATGGTGGTCAGGTCGTTCTGAAGACCGTCGTAGCAGCTTGAAAGAAGACCCGGACCGAGTGTGGCTTCAAGCATCCTGTCCTCGAATTCGACACTGTCGCCGTTTTTCAAGCCACGGGTGCTCTCAAACACCTGCACTGCGGCATTCTGTCCGTTAACCTTGATGACCTCGGCCATGAGACGGGTGTCCCCGACAGTAATGAAACAAAGCTCATTCTGTGAGACAGGGCCATCCACCTGGACGGTCACAAGGTTGGATACGATGCCGGTAACCTTTCCTGTTGTTTTCATATTTTTATTGTTATTGTTTTGTATCTGTTATTTGCTTCAGCTATGCTTCAGGGCTGTAGCTGACACCTTTGAATGTGCCTCTGACTTCATCCACAAGCTTCCTGAACCTTTCTCTTCCAGTGCGTTCATCCAGCTTATACCATCTTGCAACAATGTGCAGCTTTGCGATAAAACCAAGTATTGCATTGATGTCAAAATAGTTGAATATGGTCAGCTCGCTGATTCTATCCCACATCAGATCGTCCAGAGCCCTTTCCCTTGCAAGGATGTCATTACCTGCAAATATTGTTTCAAGAGCCTGGGCCTGTTCGAATTCTCCTTCCGGAAGGTCCATCACATCCTTGCCTTTCTCCCTGGAGAGTGCGGTGTTGAGATATCTCACCTTGGCATTCCTGACGTTCATGTCGAAAAGGAAATATTCGCGGATGAATCTGTTTTTATGGGCAAACGCTCTGAGGTAGAAATCACGGTCGAGGTTCTCGTCCGCAAGACCGTCACGAAGGAAATCAATCACTTCGCAGTCAGCATTGCTGCACTGGCTCTTAATTTCTGCCAGGTAGTCTTCCGGAGTCTTGTCCGTAAATTTCCAGTCAGTGCTAATAGCCGGCAGACTGGCGATGATATATTCGTAATTGTTCATAAGGGGTTATCCGAAGAGGATTTTCTTTGTTGCAGGGCGGAGATATTCTCCGATAAGAGTCTTGAATGTTTCGTCCGTGAAGCTTACGAACCAGCCTTCACCTTTAGGTCCGATGGTGAATCCGCCTGCCACTTTCTTTGAAAACTGGGCGCTTACGCCGCCTTTGAGAACCTTTCCGAGCTCGTTCTTTACGAAAGGCTCAAGTTCACTGCGAAGAGTCTCAGGAAGTACGACCTCCAAATCTGCAGCTCCATCCTTTGATAAGCCTTCCGCTGTGGCTATGATGATTTTCTTTACAAAATCAGCTGATGTGAGGGCTTTGGCTACTTCGCAGTCAGACATCTTTGCCACTACGATGTTTTCAATGTCCTGCCTTGTGGCCGCTATGCTCTGCTGGGCTGCCATCTTAAGGTCGGAATTGACCTTGGTCCTGAGGTCTTCCGCCTGACGCTGTGCCTGAGAGATTATCTCCTCAGCTTGCTTTCTGGCTTGTGCAATAATTTCGTCAGCCTCCTTGCGTGAGCGTGCGAGGATTTCCTCGCCTTCCTGTTTTCCTTTTGACAATCCTTCATTGTAAAGCTTGTCAGTCATCTCTTGCAATTTATTCTGCATATCTGTTATATTTTGTTGTTTTTGTTGTTGCTTTAAGTATCGCAAGTCAGTTTTTCAACATGTACGACTGCATCGAAGCAAATTTATGAAAAAAACCGGGGACAACCAACCAAAATGCATGCTATTTTTAAAAATTTTTGCCGGCAGGGGAATAAAAAAGAAAAAATGATAATCAAAAGCCCTTTTTTGATTATCATTTGTAGGAATTATGAGTAATAGGAGAAACTATGTCAAAAGCATTGTTTGAGGATGCTGACAATGTTGTCAGATTTTCCCATGGTGTAGAAATGCACGGCCGGTACTCCATGAGAGAGCAAATCCTTACACTGCATAGTGCACCATTCCGTTCCTATCCTGTAGATTTCAGCCTTGTTGTCTGCGGCCTTGCGGATTGCCTCGGTCAGCTCAAACGGGATGTTCAAAGAAAAGGATTCCGGCAGCAGGCTCACCTGACGTGCGGTCGAAAGGGGCTTCAGGCCCGGGATAATCGGGATTGTTATCCCTGCTTCACGGCATTTTTTTACGAAATCATAATAGACATTGTTGTCGAAAAACATTTGCGTTATGATGTAGTCCGCTCCGGCATCGACTTTCTTCTTGAGATTGATTATATCAGTTTCAATGTTGGCAGCTTCGAAATGTTTCTCAGGATATGCCCCCACGCCGATGCAGAAATAACGTGGATTGTCGTCTGAATTGTCAATCTTGTGCGAACGGCGGTATGAGGCACTTCCCTGATATTTTCTGATTCCTTCGACAAGCTCGCTGGCATAGCGGTAGCCTCCCGGGGTGGGGGTGAAGCGCTTCTCTCCTGTTATGCTGTCACCTCTAAGAGCTACTATGTTGTTGATTCCCAGGAACTCAAGATTGTCAAGCTTGCTTTCAATCTCATCACTTGTGCTTCCCCCGCAAATAAGGTGAGGGACGGTCTCGATCTGGTAGCGGTCCATTATTGCCGAACAGACAGTGGTCTCGCTTATCCTGTTCCGGACCATTCTTTTCTTGAATGAACCATCTTCCTGCTGAACGAATTCGTATTCGTCCCTGTGGCTTGTTACATTGATGTATTTGGGACTGAATTCCATGAAAGGGGCAATGCTTTCAAGCAGTTCTGTCTTTGTAATGCCTCTCAGGGGCGGCACTATTTCCAGGGATGGATAGGGATGCCTGGTTGAGCTGAGTATTTCTGATACTTTCATGATCGGGGAGTTTTATTTCAACAAATGACTCAGGAGGGAATGGGCCTGTTCGGGGGTCATCCCTCTTTTTTGTATGTATGATTGATATTGCTTTTCGCTGATTGAACGTATTTCAGGATATTTCGCATGCTTGTGAATCAATACCATTCCGCAGATTGACGCGTCAGGACTCATGGCAAAGCTTTCTGTGAGGCTTATGCCGAGTTTTTCCGAGGATGGTATCATTTCAAGCAGGTCCTTTTTCAGACTGTGGTCCGGGCAGCTTGCATATCCTGCGGCAGGTTTGATAACCTTCATTCCCTGAAGGATTTCTGCACCTTCTTCACAAAGTCTTCCGCTCAAGATTTCCTTGTCCAGCCATGCTGACGCAGCTTCTGCCAGTGTCATTCTGACTGTTCTGCCGACCATTTCCTCATACCGGTCAGAGCAGGCCGGACAGCAGCAGCCTTCCTGATGGCTTGCAGCGGGATGTACACTGATTGCAAATGCTCCGAAAACTGATTTCATACCGCTGTCCTTTGATGCGACAAAGTCGCAGAGTGACATTCCCTCACCGCTTTCCTGCCTCATCATCGGAATATTCCTTATGATGTCATTCCCTTCAGAATCAGTGTCTTCCAGAGATATTACATCATCTTTGCACTGAGCCTGCATGAAATGCAGACCTAAGCTGATGCGGAAATTCCTGAACTGAAGTTCTTCCTCTGCATCACGTCTGAGCTGAACCAATTCGGTTGCTTCCGGTATTGACTTGCCGTATTTTATGCCCCAGATGGCATAGAACATCCTCCAGTCGAAGTATTCCATCACCAAGTCCGAACTGATCTCGCAAACCGGGATGTCTTTCATCCTGCATGTCAGGAAGTCCTCCTGACTGAAGCCTGGCTCTGCTTTCGTAACCTTCTGTTCTTCCTGTTTGTCATTCCTGCTGTTATACAGGGAACGGATTTCATCTTGCTTCAGATGTTGTTCTTTTTCAAATGTTTCCGGATCCATCATATATTTCTTGGCCATGACGGCGGAGGCTGATGCATCAGGTCCGTAATAGACATGGTCATAAAGGGGAGCCAGCTTGACAGCCGTATGCAGGGCCGAGGTCGTGGCACCTCCGATGAACAGAGGCTTGCTCATGCCCCTGGCTTTCATCAGACGGCATAATTCCTCCATCTGGAACAGCGAAGGGGTAATCAGGCCGCTCGCAGCAATGATGTCGGCATCCCACTTTTCTGCTTCTGCCAATATCACTTCCTTATCCACCATGACCCCAAGGTCATGAACATCGAAACCATTGCACGTCAGGACAATACCAGTGATATTCTTGCCAATGTCATGCACATCCCCCTTAACGGTCGCAATGACTACGGAAGGCCTTTTCCCACCCTGGCTCTGCTGACTTTCATCGGCCTTCATATATGGCTCCAGCACAGCCACGGCATCCCTCATCACCTTTGCGGATTTGACCACCTGCGGGAGGAACATCTTGCCCTGCCCGAACAGGTCTCCAACCTTTTCCATCGCATTCATCAGAGGCCCCTGAATCACATCAACGGCTTTGCCATATTTCTCCAAAGCTTCG
>CAMCIE010000145.1 GCA_945874815.1 uncultured Bacteroidales bacterium | reverse complement strand
TTTGATTTCGTGGCAGGCAACGGTTTCAAAAAACACAAGAACAAAGAAGGCAAATATATCGGCGACTATCTCTCAGAGAACGGTATGAAGGTATGCTACTCCCAGGAAGAATTCAAGGCAACCTCCAAGGAAGACAGGGTGGTAATGTGCGAGCCGTACAACAACAATGTTGAGCCAAGGACATATTTTGCAGGCGCCCCGGTCCCAGAAGGTCACATGTCAATCAGCCAGTTCCTTGATAACGCACTCGATAAATTCGAAGAAGAACCTTTCTTCATCATGTGTGAGGGCGGAGAGATTGACTGGGCTGCTCACTCAAAGAAGACAATGCCTACAATCATGTCAATATTGGAATTCGACAATGCCGTGAAAAAGGCATACGAATTCTACCTTAAACATCCGGATGAGACCCTCATCGTTGTAACAGCTGACCATGCTACAGGCGGTTCGAGCGTAGGAAGCGGTGACACTCATCTTTACTCGGTTGACTGGGAACCTCTGGTGAGCGCATTCGAAGCGGCTGGATGTACCAACACTCTCAATCAGGAGGACAACCAAAAGCTCAATGATGCTGCCAGAATCGGCTGGACTACGTCTGACCACACAGGGGACAATGTTCCTGTCTATGCAATCGGCAAAGGTGCAGAAAGATTTTGCGGAAGGATGGACAACACACAGATTAAAGGGAAAATTTTGGCTGAATAAGCCCACAAAATACTAATCTAAGATGGAAAAAAGAATCAAAGTCAAGGACCTGCTCAAATGCGAAGCCGGTCAGAAAGTGACAGCCAAAGGCTGGGTAAGGACAAAGAGAGGAAATAAGAATGTGGCTTTCATCGCCCTGAATGACGGTTCAACAATAAATAATATACAGATAGTTGTAGATAAGACAGCTTTTGACGAAGCTCTTCTTGCAAAGGTAACGACAGGTGCCGGTATCCGCGTGACAGGAGACTTGGTTGAATCTGTCGGAAGCGGCCAGAGAGTTGAAATCCAGGCTTCTGAAATAGAAGTGTATGGAGAATGCGATCCGGTGAGATACCCGCTTCAGAAGAAGGATACTTCATTCGAGTACCTCAGGACAGTGGCACACATGAGGCCAAGGACCAACACTTTCGGAGCTATTCTCAGGGTACGCAACGCAATGGCATTTGCAATCCATAAGTTTTTCAATGAGAAAGGATTCGTATATCTTCACACTCCGCTGATCACAGCTTCTGACTGTGAGGGAGCAGGACAGATGTTCAAAGTAACTACCCTTGACCTTGAAAACCTGCCACGCAACAAGAAAGGCGAGGTTGACTATACCAAGGACTTTTTCGGCAAAGAGACAAGTCTTACTGTCAGCGGACAGCTTGAAGGCGAGCTCGGAGCAACAGCTCTCGGTGAGATTTACACCTTCGGTCCTACATTCCGTGCAGAGAACTCAAACACTCCGCGCCACCTTGCAGAGTTCTGGATGATTGAGCCGGAGATGGCCTTCTATGATATCAGGGACAATATGGACCTTGCTGAGGAATTCATCAAATATCTGGTGAAATATGCTCTTGACAACTGCCATGACGACATCCAATTCCTCAACGACAGGTACGACAATGAACTCATCAGCCGTCTCGAAGGAGTTGCAGACACAGAATTCGTCCGCCTGCCATATACAGAGGGCATTAAGATTCTCGAAGAGGCGATGGCAAACGGTACCACATTCGAATATCCTGTCGGCTGGGGTACAGACCTCCAGAGCGAGCACGAAAGGTATCTCGTTGAGCAGCATTTCAAGAAGCCTGTAATCCTGACTGACTATCCTAAGGATATCAAGGCATTCTACATGAAACAGAATGAGGATGGAAAAACTGTCCGTGCAATGGATGTCCTCTTCCCTAAGATTGGTGAGATTATCGGAGGTTCTGAGAGGGAGGCTTCTCTTGAGAAGCTCGAAAACCGCATAGACGAGCTTGGAATGAGCCGCAGAGGACTTGAGTGGTACATCGACACCAGACGTTTCGGAAGTGTGCCTCACAGCGGATTCGGTCTTGGATTTGAGCGTCTGTTGCTTTTCGTAACCGGAATGAGCAATATCCGTGACGTCATTCCGTTCCCACGTACACCGAAGAACGCAGAGTATTAACAGAAACCTAAAATATCCGCATTATGCTCATCATCGGAATTGCCGGAGGCTCCGGTTCAGGAAAAACTACAGTAGTCAAGGCCATCACTCAACAGTTGAAAGACAGAGTTGTGGTAATACCTCAGGATTCCTATTATAAGGACCTCAGCCATTGCACCGAACAACAGAAGAAGGAACACAATTTTGACCATCCTGATTCCATTGATTTCAAGTTGCTTTGCCAGCATTTGAAAGAATTGAAAGAAGGCAAGCCTATCGAACAGCCCGTATATTCGTACATAACATGTTCACGTTCCAAGGATGAGACAGTGACTGTTACTCCTGCTGACGTGATTATTGTGGAGGGTATTCTGATATTCACTTGTGCAGAACTTCGTAAACAATTGGATATCAAGATATTCGTAGATGCCGATGATGACGACAGGCTCATGAGGGTCATGTCAAGGGACATCATCGAAAGAGGCAAGACAGTCGAGTGGGTCATTGACAGATATTCAAAGACTGTAAAGCCGATGTTCCTTCAGTTCATCGAGCCGAGCAAGAGGTATGCGGACATAATCATTCCTCAGGGCGGCCATAACAAGGTTGCCATTGATGTCATTTCTGCAACGATTGAAAAATCTCTTGCCAACTGCAAGAAATAAAGCAGGGACTGAAAACTTTGAAGTTACCAAAGGAAAATAAGGCAGGACTTTATATCACCGTGATATTCCATCTCACGGTGATAATTGTCTTATTGGCCGTAGGCATAGACTCGACTGTCAAACGTGAAAACACCTTCGTTCTGGATTTCTCCAAGCAGGAAGAAATGGAGAGGCAGGAGAAAGAGATGGAGTTCAGGGAAGATATCAGCAAGAAGCTGGACGAACTCATCGAAGCAGCCAGGAATACTCCTTCATCCCAGATTCGCAATATAGCGGTTGATTCCCGCTCAAGCCTGAAGGATGACAGGGGAACTGATGCTGAGCAGTTGTATAAAGATGCTGAAAGGCTTGCAGCTGAGTTGAAAAATGGGCAGAAAGATGCTATTCAGGAGGATGCCAGGGAGGAGACCGTGGAGATGCCATCCGACAAGAAAAAGGATGAGTCAGTTCAGAAAGAATACAGCGGTCCTTCAGTAGTATCCTATTCGCTTGAGGGACGCAAAGCCAGTCATCTCAATATTCCGGCATACAGATGCTATGGGGAAGGTGACGTCACAGTGATCATTACCGTTGACAATTCGGGAAGAGTTGTCAATGCAAAGGTCCTGGATACGGTATCTTCTGAGGATCAGTGTCTGAGGAATTTTGCAGTACGCGCTGCGCGTTTGTCCCGCTTTTCTGCGTCACAGACTGCCCCGGCCCGGCAGAACGGGGAAATCTTGTACCGTTTCATTGCGCAGTAGGCGGTCCGTCCCATTCCATTGGTGGGGGGCTTCAATGAATAAGGCTGACTGAAAAGATGTCTCGACTACGCTATGACATTATTCAGTCAGCCTTTGTTGTTCGGGCAGGATTGTCCTGCCCGTTACGGGATTAAAGTCCAATCTTTTTGAAGAAGTCGTTGCCTTTGTCGTCAACGAGGATGAATGCAGGGAAGTCCTCTACGCGGATTTTCCAGATTGCCTCCATTCCGAGTTCAGGATACTCGACGCACTCGATGCTCTTGATGTTGTTCTGGGCAAGGATTGCAGCAGGACCTCCGATTGATCCGAGGTAGAAACCGCCATGTTTCTTGCAGGCGTCAGTCACTGCCTGGCTGCGGTTACCTTTTGCAAGCATAATCATACTGCCGCCGTAATCCTGGAATTCATCAACATAAGGGTCCATACGGCCCGCAGTAGTAGGGCCCATTGAACCGCAAGGCATCCCTTCAGGAGTCTTTGCAGGACCTGCATAGTAAATCGGATGATCCTTCAGATACTGAGGCATCTCTTCACCTGCATCAAGGCGAGCTTTAATCTTGGCGTGAGCTATGTCGCGGCCTACGATGATGGTTCCGTTGAGACTGAGGCGTGTGCTTACCGGATATTTAGAAAGCTCGGCACAAACCTCTGTCATAGGGCGGTCGAGGTCGATCTTGACTGCATCGCCTTCGCCTGCTGCGCGGAGCTCTTCTGGAATAAGTTCATAAGGCTTGTCATCCATTTTCTCAATCCAGATACCGTCAGCATTGATCTTAGCCTTAATGTTGCGGTCTGCAGAGCAGCTTACTCCAAGTCCGATAGGGCAGCTTGCACCGTGGCGTGGAAGACGGATTACGCGGATGTCGTGGGCCATGTATTTTCCACCGAACTGAGCGCCGAGTCCAATCTTATGAGACTCCTCAAGGAGCTGATTCTCAAGCTCTATGTCACGGAAAGCGCGTCCGGTCTCGTCACCTGTTACAGGGAGGGTGTCATAATAGTGGGTTGAAGCAAGCTTCACAGTGAGAAGGTTCTTCTCAGCCGATGTTCCTCCGATTACGAATGCGATATGGTATGGAGGGCAGGCTGCAGTACCGAGGCTCTTCATTTTCTCAACAAGGAAAGGAATGAGTGTTCCAGGGTTCTGGATACGTGCCTTGGTCTCCTGGTAGAGGTAGCTC
>CAMCIE010000144.1 GCA_945874815.1 uncultured Bacteroidales bacterium | reverse complement strand
GGATGAGAAACGGCAAGCATGAAAGCAATTCTCCGAGCCGTTTTGTCAGGGAGGTTGACAATCAATATATAGCAAATCCTCTGACTCCTGAGGATTCGGATGCAGGCACGAGTGGAAATGAGGACTTCAAATCCAATTGGGGAAAGCCAAAATCCCAGACCGGTTTCCAGTCCTGGCGTTATGGCCAGTCATCAAAACCTCAGAGCGAACGCAGGCCTGAGCCTCAGCGCAGAAGCGAACCGAAAATTGACCGTCCGGCCGGACCAATCCCTGTCCGACCGATGAAACCGGTTCCGAAACGTACTCCGGATGCGGATTTCATCCCTACTCCGATACTCGAACTGAGAGCTGGTCAGAGGATAGAACATAATCGTTTCGGTTTCGGAAATATCGTCGAAATAACAGGAAATGCAACCGACATGAAAGCAAAAATAACTTTTGATGACTACGGAGAAAAGATTTTGATACTTAAATATGCAAGAATTCGTGCTGTAGATATTGACAATTAATTAATTATCTGTATATTTGCAACGAAGTTTTTCATAGTTTAAGTTTAGGTTAAGTAGCGGGGTGATCGCAGTGATGCGATTATCCCGTGAATTTTTATTAAAAACAAATAAAACACTATCAAAAAAAAATTGATAGTCTTATTTTTCTCTTTTAATCATTTTTTGTGGGAAATCCAATCTACTTTTGTGTCCGGCGGCGAAGTTGCCGGCTAACAGACAATAGGAGATTGATTATGAAAAATTGTTTGACTTTCCACATCATTTTATTGCTGGCTTTTTTGTCAGTATGTTTTCTGACGGTTTCGTGTGATGGCAATCTTGGAATGCATCATGGGGAAATCCGCATATCATTCGATGATTCATACAGAGTCATGACACGTGCAGGACTGAATCTGCCTGACACAAGTGATTTTTTGCTTACTGTAAAGGACCCGTCCGGGAAAATCATATATGAGGGGAAATACGGCGATTCGCCGGAGGTTTTGAAGGTCAGCAGCGGGAGTTGCACAGTATCGGTACTGTCATCTGAATTCAAGGCTCCGGCCTTTTCTTCCCCGCAGTTCGGCGATGAACAGTGCGTAGTGGTGCCTTCCGGTGGGGTCGTGAGTGTCAAATTGCTCTGTACCCAGCAAAATTGCGGGGTGAAACTGAAAATTGCTCCGGAGTTCCTGACGGCATGTCCCAATTCAGTCCTTTTCCTGAAATCAGCCCAGGGTAAGCTCATGTACGGTTATTCTGAAAAACGCACTGCATATTTCTGCCCGGGAACCGTGTCGCTGGTAATGTCCACTTCCCAGCAGGAACAGACTCTCATGTCCAGGACTTTGCTTGCCCGTGACATGCTTGCCATCAGTGTGGGAGCTGTCGTTCCTTCCAGTCCTTCAAAGGAGGGAATCTCAATATCCATAGATACTTCAAGAGTCTGGACCGATGCTTCTTTCATAGTGGGAGAAGGGGAGAGCTCCGGTGGCAGTTCCGATGATGCCATGACCATAGCACAGGCACGGGAGTCCATCGGCGATAAGGAAGTCTGGGTATGTGGCTATATTGTCGGAGGTGACCTTACATCTTCTTCAGCTAAATACGATCCACCTTTTTCATCCAGAACGAATATTCTGATTGGCCCCCGTTCGAGTATCATTGACCGCTCGTCAGGAATGTCTGTAAGCCTGCCTGCAGGCAGTGTCAGGGATGCCCTCAATCTTGTGGACAATCCTGAACTTCTTGGAAGGAAAGTAATGGTGCGTGGTGATATTGTTGAGGCATATTTCGGCCTTCCGGGTATCAAAAATGTGACAGAATACTCTTTCCCATAACTTTTTCTGTTTTTAATCATATTTTTAAATTGCTTGGAAAGTGTAAGTTCTGTAATGATTATTCGAGGATATTTCTTGATTATTCGTACGGAGAACTTACACTTTCTTATTTTTTCGTCATTTTATGCCCATTCAGCATCACCATACTTGATTTTCAAATGGTTGAATTGATTTGTTTATTAATAAATAAGGCAGTAACTTTACGACCTTTTGTGGATGAACGAGAATCAGTAATTCGACAAAATATTAATTAAACATAATGGGTAAAATAAAGAAACTAATTCTTGCGGCAGCGGCATTTGTACTGGCAGGGAGCGGATTGCTTCATGCACAGCAGGCTGTCAAGGTCAGCGGTATCGTGACCTCTGCCGATGACGGGCTTCCTTTGATGGGAGTGGCTGTAATGGCCGGTCCGGGAGTCGGGGTCATTACCTCACTCGACGGAGACTATACCATCGAGGTCGCTCCCGGCACCGAACTGGTGTTTTCCAGCATCGGTTTTCTTGATGAAAAAGTAGTTGTTCCACAGTCTGAAACATTCAGGTATGACGTTGCGATGAAAACCGAGAGCATGAGGCTTGACGATGTGGTTGTCATCGCCTATGGAGTCAGGAAGAAGGGAACTGTAGCCGGTTCGGTCTCGACGGTCAAGTCCGATAAGCTGGAAAGCACTCCGACAGCGGCATTCGACCAGGCCCTTCAGGGACAGGTTGCCGGACTTACAGTCTTGTCAAACACCGGTGAACCAAGTTCTTCCGCAACCATGACCATCCGTGGAACCAACTCCATCAACTCGGGAACAGCGCCTCTGTACATTCTTGACGGAGTTGCTATTTCCGCATCGGATTTCAATACCATCAATCCTGCGGACATCGAGAGCATGTCAGTGCTGAAGGATGCATCCTCAACTTCCATTTATGGTGCACGTGCTGCAAATGGTGTGATTGTAATCACAACCAAGAGGGGAAGGAACATGGACAGGCCTGTAATAAATTACAGAATGCAACTTGGTATCTCAGCCATAGCTCAGGGAAAGTGGGACCTGATGAATACCGAAGAGAGAATCCAGTATGAAAGGGAAATCGGCCTCGACTCAGGCAAGGACTACGACTATCTCCGCAAGACTGATGTCAACTGGATGGATGCCATCTATAAGGACGATGCACTCCTGCAGAGCTATGAACTCTCTGTTTCGGGAGCCAACGACAAGACAAACTACTATTTCTCAGGAGGTTATTACAATCAGGACGGTATTGCACCTGGTTCCGGATTCGAGCGTTATTCGATGCGTTTCAATTTTGAACAGGTGATGGCCAAATGGCTGAAGATGGGAACAAATACTATGTTCAACTATCAGAACATCATGCAGGCTGATGAGGGAAGCTACAACCTTCTTACTCCTATTTCTGCATCCAGGTTCATGCTTCCATATTACAATCCTTTCAAAGCCGACGGCTCACTTGCCAGCATTGAAGACGGATCTTGGAACGGAACTGGCCAGAACCCTCTGGAGTGGCTTGAGAACAATCCTCTCAAATACAAAAAATATAAAGCCATTTCAACTGTATTTGCAGAGCTGACCCTTTATAAGAATCTGGTATTCAAATCCCAGTTCGGCGTGGACTATTCCCACTCGACAGGTTTCAGCCAGTCATATCCTGAATACATGCCTAACCAGGGGGATGGAAGTGCTGCCAGAAGTTCTTCCGATGCACTCAGACTCCAGATTTCGAATACTCTGACTTACCGTTTTGCCATTGATGACATCCACGACTTCAACTTCCTTCTCGGCCAGGAGGCCCTGACATATCACAGTGAAGGATTTTCGGTCACTACGGCAGGACAGTCCAACAATAAGCTGACAGACATTTCTACCGGAACACGTGCGACAGGATGGTCGAGCACATCTACGTCAGACTATTCCACAGTGTCATTCTTCGGAAGGGGAGAGTACAACTATGCTGACCGTTATTATGCTGACTTCTCGGTACGTACAGATGGCTCTTCACGTTTCGGAAAGAACAACCGCTGGGGAGCATTCGGATCTGTCGGACTGATGTGGAACCTCAGGAACGAAGCATTTGCCGCCCACACGAGGAATTGGCTCACCAATGCTCAGATTGCACTTAGCAGCGGTACTTCAGGAAACTCTGAAATCCCTAATTATGAGCATCTTCCTCTTATCGGAGGAGGTTTTGACTATGTCGGTGACGCTGGTGTTGCTCCGGTTCAGCCTGGAAACGAATCCCTCACCTGGGAAAATACTTGGACGACAAACCTTGCCTTCCATATGGGATTCTGGAACAGGCTCAATGTGGACTTTGAACTCTATAATAAGAAGACAACTGACATGCTCATGCAGGTTCCTCTCTCCTATGCTGATTCAAACGGATATGGCTTCAAATGGTCCAATATCGGTGCTATGGTCAACAGGGGATTCGAGGTCAATGTCAATGCGACTGTACTTGCAATCAGGGACTTTGCATGGTCAATAAATGCCAATGCCGGATATAACCATAACAGAATCAAGGAATTGTACAATGGCGTAACAGAGTATGAAATGTCAAATACCAATACGAAACTTGTAGTGGGACATCCTCTGGGCGAGTTCTATATGAACCGCTATGCCGGCGTCAATCCTGCAAACGGAGATGCTCTCTGGTATGACAAGGACGGCAATATCACCAATGAATTGAAGGACGAGGACAAGGTGCTGATCGGAAAGAGCTACTTTGCTCCTTGGCAGGGTGGTTTCGGTACTTCACTTTCATGGAAAGGACTGGTGCTTTCTGCACAGTTCAGCTGGGTTGCAGACAGATGGATGGTCAACAATGACCGCTATTTTGATGAGTCCAACGGACGCTTCGCATCCTA
>CAMCIE010000143.1 GCA_945874815.1 uncultured Bacteroidales bacterium | reverse complement strand
TGGTAGAGATCCACGATTTTCAACTTCGGATTCTGCCTGAACATCTCCACAGAATACCTTATCCTGTAATAGTTTACAAACTGCCTGAAATTCCTTCCCGTACACTGGCTGATTGCACGTGAGATATACAGTTTGTTGGAATACACGACCTGAACGAGGTCATTTATTGTCAGTTCGCTCCTAAGATAAGGCTTTTCCTGCTCGAAATAATCAGTCAGTCTCTTGTATATGGTCTTGTACAGACCGTCATCCCTGTCATTCTCATTCGGTATGGCCACCATCGAAAGCTTCATTGACTCAATAATGGTCCTCTCCCTTTTCCTCATCAGGACAAAAGCTGTCTTGCCCACCATCCTGGCCACGATGGCAGTGACACTCATGCTCATCAGTATGTCAGCCAGACACAGGTGCAATCCGCTATAACTTCCGCTGATACAGCTTGAAAGCAAAGTCAGCAAAGCAAGCAGAAGCATGAGCATCGCATGGACTCCATCCGCCCCAAGACTAATGTAACTCCATGACGAAGCAGCTTTCATCACATTGTTGACATTGAGCAAGTGGCAGGTCAGCCCCACAACAAACATTATCGACGTAAGAGCCATGACCATTACAGCAAGCCATACCAGGATTTTCGAAGAAAGGGGATGAATCACCCCAAAAGAACAGAGCAATTGCCCGGTGGTAATCGTCAGGCACCCTCCGGAAGTCAGAATAATCATCATTCTGTAATCTTCGATACTCCAAACCGAATATATCAGAAAAATGAGCGGAATCTGCATAAGCGACAAGTCCAGCATCAGCCTTGCCCCCGTTCCCGTCTTAATCCCCATCCCCGACGCTATAAGGCACACATCCATCAATAAAAGCAAGGGTAGAAGTTTCACCTTCCCGTCCGCATCCTCACTCCTGCCATTACGCGAAAAAACATAAATTGCAATCATCAGCATCCATAGTAAAATCATCGCCTCTGTCAAAATCTCCATATCTATTTTAGGTTTTCAGTTTTCGCTTTCCTTATACAAAGCTATAACAAAACCCCCTTGCAGAGGGCTCTGCAAGGGGGTTGAATGGAAGATTTTTCTTTTTTAATCAGTTTTTTCAACTTTTAAGCGATTCCAGATGGCTTATCTTTCTTCTTTAAGCGGATGCCTGTCTTGATTTCCTCGAATCCTTCTCCATATACACTGTTGGCAGAGGATACGGAAATGAAGGCTTTCTTGTCAATTTTCATGATTTCATTGATGACTTCATTCATCTGATGTTTTCTGGAAATAATCAGAAGAACCTTTCCTTCTGCCTGGCTGTACCAGCCTACTGACTGAAGGGCTGTGACACCTCGATGGACATTGTTGATTATATGGTCGGCGATTTCCTTGTATTTTGGTGAGAACACCAGAATCTGGACAGAGGACTTGTTGCCCAAAAGCACATAATCGACTCCGAACGAGAAGACAATCATCACAACATAACCGTAAATCATATCTACAAGTCCCTTGTCAGGAACCAAAAGCATAAGGGAAATGATGAACAAATCTGTCACCAGATACACTCTTCCGGGTGAGACCGGCCAATATTTGTTGACAACCATGGCCACAATGTCCGTACCTCCCGTACTGCCTCCACGCAGGATAGTCAGACCGATACCGATGGATTCCATGGTACCACCCACGAGAGCGACCATCACCTTGTCCGGAATGGTAGTAACCTCCAGCTGAGGGAAATGAGGGAGCACTTCAAAGAGCAGTGAAGACAGGGCAATCACATAAATCGTCTTGAATCCGAATGCCTTGCCAAGGAAAATCACACCAAGTATGAGCAGCAGCGCATTCAGCACGGGGAAACTCCATCCGATCGGAATACCGGTGCCGAATTGCATGATAGTACACAGACCTGTGAGTCCACCGCTGGCTATGCCGTTCGGAATCAGGAACGATGTCCAGCCCATACAGTATAGGACAGTTCCGAGCGACAACAGAAAATAATCCCAAATTACTGTCAAGACTTTATTGGCTTTCATAAATGAGTCCGATTATTTCACTACAATGTTTACAATCTTTCCTGGAACAACAATCACCTTCACGATATTTCCTCCGGCAACATATTTCGCCGTCTGGTCCATGGCACGCACATGTGCATCCACATCCTCACGGGACATATCTGCAGGAAGCTCTACTGTGAAACGGGTCTTTCCATTGAAGGAAACCGCATAGGTGCAGCTGTTTTCAACTGTATATGCCTCGATGTATTCAGGGAATGAAGCGAATGAAATGCTCTCCTTATGACCGAGTGCCTCCCAAAGTTCCTCTGCAATGTGCGGAGCAAATGGTGAAAGCAGGATGATAAGAGGTTCGAGAATCTCTCTCTTGCTGCATTTGTGGTCATACAGCTCGTTGACAGCAATCATGAAGGCTGCAACGGCGGTATTGTATGAGAATGCCTCGATATCGGTGCGGACCTTGCCGATGAGCTTGTGCAGAGTCTTGAGCTCGTCTGCTCCCGGCTTTTCATCAGTAACAATCAGGCCGTCCCTGTCATAGAAGAGTCTCCATACTCTCTTGAGGAAACGGTTCACGCCGTCGATACCCTTGGTGTCCCAAGGCTTGCTCTGCTCAAGAGGTCCGAGGAACATTTCGTAAAGCCTCAGAGTATCAGCGCCATAAGTATCACAGATCATATCCGGATTGACGACATTGAACATTGATTTTGACATTTTCTCAATGGCCCAGCCGCAGATATATTCACCATTTTCCAGAATGAATTCGGCATTTGCGAAATCCGGCATCCATGCCTTGAAAGCCTCGATATCCAGTTTGTCATTGTGAACAATGTTCACGTCAACATGAATCTCTGTAGTCTCGTACTGGTCTTTCAGACCGTAAGATACGAATGTATTGGTGTTGATGATTCTGTAAACGAAATTGGAGCGGCCCTGAATCATACCCTGGTTGATGAGCTTCTTGAAAGGCTCCTTCTCGCATACATAACCGAGGTCATACAAGAACTTGTTCCAGAAACGGGAGTAGATAAGATGACCTGTAGCATGCTCTGTACCACCGATATACAAGTCCACATTCCTCCAGTATTCATCTGCCTGACGACTTACCAGAGCCTCAGTGTTGTGAGGATCCATGTACCTGAGGTAATATGCAGAAGAACCTGCAAAGCCAGGCATAGTACTCTTCTCGAGAGGATATCCCTCATAGGTCCAGTCCTTTGCACGCCCAAGTGGTGGTTCACCTGTCTCAGTAGGAAGATATTTGTCAACTTCAGGAAGCTGGAGAGGCAATTTCTCGAATGGCATCGGAGTAGCGATTCCGTCTTTGAAATACATCGGGAAAGGCTCGCCCCAATACCTCTGGCGTGAGAAAATGGCATCGCGGAGCCTGTAATTTATCTTTCTGTGTCCGATTCCCTGAGCCTCAACATAGTCGATGGCAGCAGGAATCGCTTCCTTGACGGTCATTCCGTTCAGGAAACCAGAATTGCACATGATTCCTTCCTTGGCATCGAAGCTTGACTCTGACACGTCACAGCCCTCGATAAGAGGAATTATCGGAAGGTTGAAATGTTTGGCAAAAGCATAGTCACGGCTGTCGTGTGCAGGGACCGCCATGATGGCACCTGTTCCGTAACCTGCAAGCACGTACTCGGAAATCCATACCGGCACTTTGTCACCGGTGAGAGGATTTACAGCATAAGAGCCTGAGAATACTCCGGTCACTTTCCTTGTCTCGGCCATCCTTTCACGCTCGGTTTTCTTCTTGGCCATTGCAAGATATTCTGCCACAGCCTCTTTCTGATCTTCTGAGGTAAGCTTCTCAACCCACTCGCTCTCCGGGGCAAGTACCATGAAAGTCACTCCGAAGACTGTGTCCGCACGGGTAGTAAATATGACCATATCATATTCCTGACCGCCATTATATGCCTTGAAGACCATTTCAGCACCCTGGCTGCGTCCAATCCAGTTGCGCTGCATGTCTTTCAGCGAATCTGTCCAGTCAAGCTCCTCAAGGTCATCAAGCAGCCTGCCCGCATAGGCAGAAACCCTCAGCTGCCACTGAGTCATCTTCTTCTGCTCTACAGGATGGCCGCCTCGTACAGAATAACCTTCCTTGACCTCATCGTTTGCAAGCACAGTACCAAGTGCCGGGCACCAGTTCACAGATGTTTCTCCCTGATATGCAATACGATACTCCATCAGGACCTCAGATTTTTCCTTCTCTGACATTGCATTCCATTCCTGGGCTGAGAACTCCCTATATTCTCCGCAGGCAGCATCAACAGCAGCGCTTCCACCCTGAGCGAAGGCCTCTTCCAACTCACTTACAGGGCGAGCCTTTGCCTGAGCATTGTCATACCAGCAGTTGAACATCTGAAGGAAAGCCCACTGAGTCCATTTATAGTACTCAGGATCACAAGTTCTGACCTCGCGTGACCAGTCGTATGAGAATCCGATTCTGTCAAGCTGCTGACGGTAACGGTTTATATTTGTCTCGGTCGTTACTGCAGGATGCTGGCCGGTCTGGATTGCATATTGCTCTGCAGGCAGTCCGAATGCATCATATCCCATCGGGTGAAGTACATTGAAACCGCAAAGCCTCTTGTAGCGGCTGTAGATGTCGCTGGCGATATAGCCGAGCGGATGTCCCACATGCAGACCCGCACCTGAAGGGTACGGGAACATGTCAAGAACATAGTATTTTGGTTTTGAGCTGTCGTTCTCAGCTTT
>CAMCIE010000142.1 GCA_945874815.1 uncultured Bacteroidales bacterium | reverse complement strand
AAGGTCGATGTATTGCTCCACGAACTTCATTTCGTCCCTGAGCGTTACCAGGTCCTCATCTTCGCTTTTGAGCATATAGCGGTATATGGCTGCCAATTTCTGGGTATAGGTGCTTGCCTGCTCGGTTTTTTCGTCAATGATCAGGTAATTCAGAACGTTCAGGCTGTTGAAAAGGAAGTGGGGATTGACTTGCTTCTTGAGTTTAAGGTAACGGTACTGCGCCATATTGGCCTTGTATCGCTCCATTTTCATCTCGTTCCTTGATGTGATTGCCGAATTGATTATATAAACGATGCAAAGTACGGCAAATTCCGTAATTGCCGCTACTATTGCAATCAGCCCGGTTTCCTTGTCAAACAAGTTCTTGAAAACCGGAGGTAGTCCTATCTTGACTAATAAGGTCTCAAACAGGATTGTAAACAGAATGAATGCACAGAGAATCAGCAATTTGATCCTTGGATTCAACTTGTTTGCCTTGTTCGAGAAAGCCCTGATGAAAATGATGTTGATGCAGATAAGTACAATCAGGACGAATGAATTGGAGAAGACTTTTCTTGTCGCAACGATCAATTCGCCGGGTTCATACAAATTTCTCGAAAACAATGACAGGATTCCGAGCCTGAAAAAGAATATGATGACCATCGCGGTAATTATCCATGTCAGATAATATGACGACAGTGCCTTCGATTCGGCAGGTTTGCCTTTGAACAGAGTGAGCACTCCGACCATGCCCCATCCGACCATTTCCGTGGTTATGAAGGTTGACAGAGAGTGGATGATGATGCTCTGGCTTATGAACAATGAGAACAGGTGTGCCCACAAGCTTCCGAAAATATAGCCGACGATATTTACGATTATAATGCTGGAAGCCGTGAATTCTATGCTTCTTTCCCATTTCAGACACAGAAGCAGAGCCATGATCATCGTGAGCATAGTCAGCACAAGCTCATCCACAACGCCTGTAAGACGGCATGCAAGGGCGACCGCTGCATGAAGCAGCGCGAATATGTGGATCATTGCAGTTACCCCTTTTTTCATGTCCCTGTTATTAAAAATCTTTTCGAAGGTATGGATTTTTACGAAAACAAGCAAGTTTGTTCTCTGTTCATCGGCAAAAATATTCAATTCATCCATGTCTTTCTTCAATTCATCCGGGCTTTTTTCGGGTTTTGCCCATAAATTTATATATTCGCCGATTATAACCGAAATGACCGCAAAATAATGACACAAAAAAGACAACTGACCTTCTGGCAGCTTTGGAATATCAGCTTTGGATTCTTCGGAGTCCAGATCGCATATTCGCTCCAGAGTGCCAACATCAGCCGAATTTTCGCAACTCTCGGCGCAGATCCCCACAATTTGAGCTTTTTCTGGATACTTCCTCCGTTGATGGGAATGGTGGTGCAGCCTCTCGTAGGCAAATTCAGCGACAAGACCTGGTGCCGTCTCGGAAGGCGTATTCCTTATCTTTTCCTCGGAGCCCTGGTGGCAGTGATTGTCATGTGCATGCTTCCGAATGCGGGCAGTTTCGGCCTCGCTGTGGGTGGCGCAATGATTTTCGGACTCATTTCCCTCATGCTTCTGGATACATCCATCAACATGGCCATGCAGCCGTTCAAGATGCTTGTGGGAGATATGGTGAATGAGGAACAGAAGGCAAAGGCATATTCTATCCAGAGCTTCCTTTGCAATGCCGGCAGCCTTGTAGGCTATGTTTTCCCTTTCCTTTTCGCTTGGATCGGCATCGCCAACACGGCTCCTGACGGCCAGATTCCCGACACCGTGAAATATTCATTTTATATAGGTGCGGCAATTCTCATTCTTTGCGTTCTGTTCACTACATTCAAAGTGAAGGAAATGCCTCCGAAGGAGTATGCGGAATTCCATGGAATCGATACATCCAAAAAAGAAGAGAAAGCTCCGAGCATGCTTACTCTTCTGAAGAACGCCCCTTCAACATTCTGGACTGTGGGTCTGGTGCAGTTCTTCTGCTGGGCTGCCTTCCTCTACATGTGGACATATACCAATGGAGCCATTGCAGACACGGTTTGGGGAACGACTGACGTTGCTTCCGAAGGCTATCAGGAAGCGGGCAACTGGGTCGGAATCGTTTTTGCCGTACAGGCCGTCGGCTCTGTACTCTGGGCTCTTATGATCCCTAAATTCAAGTCGATAAAGCTTGCCTATGCTGTCAGCCTCCTTATCGGAGCCGTCGGATTCGCTTCGGTATTCTTCATCCATGACCAGTATCTGCTCTTTGTCTCATTCCTCCTTATCGGAGTGGCCTGGGCTGCAATGTTGGCAGTTCCTTTCACCCTTCTTACCAACTCCCTTTCAGGAGAGCACATCGGGACCTATCTCGGTCTGTTCAACGGCACGATCTGCCTTCCTCAGATTGTGGCTGCTGCGTGCGGAGGCCTCATCCTCAGACTCGTAGGCGGCGCTCAGGTCGGTATGTTCATCGTTGCCGGAATCTTCCTTGTCTGCGGTGCCTTAGCCGTGTCCTTGGTGAAGGAAGGCAAGAAGGCTTGACACAACGGAAATAATTATCCTAAATAATATTTAACTATCTACTAACCAATCAAAATTCTTATGAAGAGAATAATGACGCTTTGCGTAGCCTTCATCCTTTCCGTGTTATTGGGGGGGGCACAGATATTCGCCCAGGGCGGATATGTGGTTAAAGGAGTAGTTTCAGATCAGGCCGGACCTATCATCGGCGCGACGGTGCTTGAACAAGGCACTTCCAACGGTGTTTCAACAGGTCTTGACGGAGACTATGTCCTTAATGTATCAAGCGCAGATGCAATTATCGAAATCAGTTGCATCGGCTATGCTACACAAACATTCACAGCATCGCAGGTTCCTGCAAGCATTCTTCTCACAGAAGATACCATGTTCCTCGACGACGTAGTGGTCATCGGTTACGGTACTGTGAAGAAAGATGATATGACAGGATCGGTTGCAGCTATCAAGGCTGAAGATATCAACCGTGGCTCTGTTACATCTCCGAGCTCAATGCTCGTGGGTAAAGTATCAGGTTTGAACATCACTCCTGCAAGCGGACAGCCTGGTGCCGGAGCTACCATCCGTATCCGTGGTGCTGCTTCCCTTACTGCTTCCAATGACCCTCTCATCGTCATTGACGGTGTGCCTGTAACAAAGGATGGTGGTGCCGGAATGGGTGATCCTCTTGCAACTGTCAACCCTAACGACATCGAGTCTTACTCAGTCCTCAAGGATGCTTCCGCTACTGCAATCTACGGTTCACGTGCATCCAACGGTGTAATCATCATCACAACCAAAAAGGGTAAGGGCAAAGGCCTTCATGTAGGTTATAGCGGAAGTGTTTCCCTCAAGCAGAACAAGGATGTCATCAAGATGATGACCGGTCCTGAATTTGCTGAGTACATGCAGGAAATCCGTCCTTTACAGGGTGCTGACCTCGTTGGCCTTGACGGTGTCATCTATGACACAGACTGGCAGAAACAGATTTACCGTCTTGCAATCAACACTGACCATAACATCAGTCTCTACTCAGGTGGAGTCGTTCCTTTCCGTGTCAGCTTGGGATACAACCTTGACCAGGCAACCATCAAGACAGGTGACAACCAGAGAGGAAACATTGATGTAAGCCTTTCTCCGAAATTCTTTGAGGATCACCTTTCCATCAACTTCAATGCAAAGGGCGTTTACCAGCACACAAACTGGGCAAACAATGCAGTGGGTAATGCTCTCTCATTCGACCCTACAAAACCGATTTATTTCACAGATGCCAACGGAAACATAGACAATTCCAAGATCTCCAATGGATATTGGAACTGGTTCAGTGCAGGTGTCCCTAATACGATGGCAGGTTCAAACCCTCTGTCTTCAGTTTATGACTACATCAACTTCGGCCACACCTTCCGTGGAGTAGGAAACCTTCAGATTGACTACAAGATTCATGGCCTTGAGGCTTTGAGGGCAAACATCAACCTCGGTATGGATATCGCCAAGACCAACGGTACAAAATACAATGAAGCTGGTTCACGCGGATCCCTTACAAGTGCTCCTGACCTCTATGAGAAGTATACAAACTACAATAAGAATATGCTCCTTGAGGCTTATCTCGACTATAATGAGACTTGGGGCAAGCATAACTTCAATGCTATGGCGGGTTACTCATGGCAGCACAACTATGTGAAATATGACAACTCTCAGTATTATAACAACAACAGGGATGTCGAGTATCATATAGCCCCAACAAATGCAAGAGAGTATTACCTTGTATCTTTCTTCGGTCGTTTGAACTACAGCTATGATTCAAGATACCTCTTCACATTCACTGCCCGTGGTGATGCATCCAGCCGTTTTGCTCCTAACAATCGCTGGGGCTTCTTCCCATCAGCAGCATTTGCTTGGAACATCGCAAATGAACCGTTCCTTAAAGGAAATGACTCAGTGTCAGCCCTCAAACTCCGTCTGGGTTGGGGACGCACAGGACAGCAGGATATAGGAGATGACTATTATCCATACATTGCAAGGTATTATCAGTCAGCTTCAGTGACCATGCAGTATCCTATGGGTGCAAACGGAGAGTCTTACAACGTGCTTTCTCCTCTTGCATATAACCCTAACATCAAATGGGAAACAACTGAGACTTACAACGTCGGACTCGACTTCGGATTCCTCAATGACAGAATCACAGGTACTGTCGAGGCTTACTACCGCAACACCTTCGACCTGTTGAACAATATCTCCATTCCTCTCGGATCCAAC
>CAMCIE010000141.1 GCA_945874815.1 uncultured Bacteroidales bacterium | reverse complement strand
GCTTCGCTGGGATTCATGATTTTCGGCTGCGGCTGTGAAATGGAAGGAACCAACGTTTCCAAGATTCTCGCCAAATGGTTCAAAGGCAAGGAGATGGCTCTGGCAATGGGTCTTGAGATGGCAATCGCCCGCCTCGGTGTGTTCGCCGTGATGTGGATTGCTCCAATCATAAGCAAGTCATTCGATGGTTCGCTTCTGGCTCCTGTAGGATTCTGCGGCGCACTCCTCTGCATAGGCCTGATAAATTTCATCGTCTTCGGAATCATGGACAAGAAGTTCGACAAGCAGCTTGCCGAGGCAGGAATGGCAGTCGGAGAGGAAGGCTCAGAAGAGGAATTCCACCTGAGTGACCTCGGTGCAATCTTCAAAAGCAAGATGTTCTGGATCGTGGCTCTGCTCTGCGTGCTTTACTACAGCGCCATCTTTCCGTTCCAGAGATATGCAACCAACTTCCTTGAACTGACGCTCAACATTTCCGCTGAGGAGGGTGCCCAGCTGTTCAGCTGTTTCCCAATCCTTGCAATGGTTCTCACTCCGTTCCTCGGATTCTTCCTTGACAGGGTCGGCAAAGGAGCCTCAATGCTGATGATCGGTTCGGTGATCATGACCGCATGCCATCTTTGCTTCGCATTCGTGCTTCCTGCATTCCCGGAAAAATGGTTTGCACTCCTTCTGATCGTTACCCTGGGAGTCAGCTTCTCTCTCGTTCCTGCAGCGCTCTGGCCTTCAGTTCCGAAGATTATCGACGAGAAGATTCTCGGCAGCGCGTACTGTCTGATCTTCTGGGTGCAGAATATCGGTCTTTGCTTTGTTCCGAAGATTATCGGTTCACTGAAAATGTCCACAGGCGGTTACCTTGTTCCGATGATTGTTTTCGCATCCTTTGGTGTGCTCGCCTTCATCCTCAGCCTTGTGCTCAAAGCAGAAGACGTAAGGAAGGGCTACGGACTTGAGAAACCGAATATCGAAAAATAATGAAATCCAATACAAAATCTTTCAATTCAGGCAAGTGGCTCTGCTGGGCGGCACTTGCCTGTCTTGTTGTTCCGATGTTCGCGTCGTACTTTTTCGACGACATGTTCTCCTCGCTGAGCCATCTGTTCAAGAATCCGGAGCTTCTGGAGCTTGGATGGGATTATGAAGACTATGGCTTCTATGCGGGAGGTTATTCGTTCCTTTGCGTGTGCGGAGGTCTGATTGTGTGCGGCGTGCTTCTGGATATGTTCGGCGTAAGGCTGGTGGGTTCGGTGTTCGTGGGGCTCATGATTCTGGGCGCGGGTACCGTGTTCTACGCGATTTCTTCGGGGCTTTCCCCGAAGGTGTCCCTGACTGTGGCTTATGTCGGCTGCATGCTGTTCGGACTCGGAAGTGAGATTGCCGGAGTGGCCGTGACCAGGTCCATTGCAAAGTGGTTCAAGGGCGGGAAGGTAGCCCTGGCCATGGGCTTGCAGCTTTCAATTGCCCGCCTGGGTACCGCAGCAGCCCTGGTGCTTTCCCCTATGATCGTCGCACAGAAGCCTGAAGGTCAGATGTATATGCTTTCTGACACCAATCGTCCGGCAATGCTCGGTCTGGCACTTCTTCTTGTCGGAGGCATTCTCTGGGCTGTGTTCGTTGCAATGGATGCGCGCTTTGACAAGGAAAGGGGTCTGACTGACAGGACAGAGACAGCGCAGGAGGACAAGTTCCGTTTTTCGGATATATGGAAAGTATTGAGCAATCCGAGATTCCTGATGATCGCCCTGCTCTGCGTTTTCTTCTACTGCTGCGTCATCCGTTTCAAGAAATTCGGCACGTCGATCCTGATTCCGCTTTTCGGAATGGAGCTGGAGACCGCGACATGGATGCTCTCCATGATTCCGTTCTTCACTATTATTTTCACTCCGCTTTTCGGTGCCCTCGTTGATAGGACCGGCAAGGCAACTCTTTGGATGATAATCGGTTCTGCTCTTGTTCTGGCGTCGCACCTGATCATTTCCTTTGCTCCGCAGGGGGTCCCGGCCTATGGATATGTGGCAATCGCCTTCCTTGGAATCGGATATTCCCTCGTTCCGTCAGCCATGTGGCCTTCTGTGCCGAAGATTGTGCCTGAAAAGAATCTTGGAACCGCATATTCGCTGATATACTGGATACAGAACATGGGAATGATGATTGTGCCTGTTTTCATCGGCCGCATTTTCAAGAATACCATTACGGAAAGCGGAAATGCCCTCCAGGAAGTGAGTGCAGCCATCCATGCAGAATATATCTTCGTCCTGCTCGGAGTGATAGCCATCGCCGTGGCAATCATGCTCTTCTTCTCTTCGCGCCGTCATCCTGAGCTCGAGCTCGATGCCCCAGCTGGAAAATAGTGATTATTAATAAATTATAAATATATATGAAACCGAACATGAAAATCTTTGATAGTCTGAAAAAAGTACTCGTTGTAGGTGGTGGCGGAAGGGAGCATGCAATCGTCGATGCTCTGTCAAGAAGCCCTCAGGTTGAAAAAATCTATTGTGCACCAGGAAATGCCGGCATCGCGGCCCAGGCCGAGAATGTTCCCATCAAGGATACCCAGATTGCCGAGCTGAAAGCTTTTGCGATTGAGAATGGCATTGACTTGACCGTTGTAGGTCCGGAAGCATCACTTGCAATCGGAATTGTGGATGAGTTCAAGGCTGCCGGTCTGAGGATATTCGGTCCTTCAAAGTCTGCGGCAACCATTGAGTCAAGCAAGGACTTCGCCAAGAGGATAATGGCAAAATATAACATTCCGACTGCCGCTTTCAAAACTTTTGACAATTATGACCAGGCTCTGGAATATGTCAAGGCAGGGAAATTCCCGGTAGTTCTCAAATATGACGGTCTTGCAGCCGGAAAGGGAGTTGTGATTCCGGAGACGCTTTCCGAGGCTGAAGAGGCTCTGAAGGATATGCTTCTGGATGAGCGTTTTGGTAAGGGCAGAGTCGTCGTGGAGGAGTTCCTCACCGGTCCGGAGTTCTCTTTCATGTGCTTTGTGAACGGCTGCGAGGTCTATCCCATGACCCTTTCACAGGACCACAAGAGAGCATACGAAGGTGACAAAGGACCGAATACCGGAGGTATGGGTGCTTACTCCCCTGTCCCGATCATAACGGATGAAGATGTGGAGTTTTCTCTTGAGCACATCATGAAACCGACAGCTGCCGGAATGGTTGCAGAGGGTTGTCCTTTCACCGGAGTTCTTTACGGAGGTCTTATGAAAACCCCTGATGGCGTGAAAGTCATCGAGTTCAACTGCCGTTTCGGTGACCCTGAAACCGAGGTCGTTCTTCCGAGACTTGAGTCTGACATCTATAACATCTTCTCATCAGTGGCTGATGGTACTCCTATGCCTCAGATCAGATGGAGCGAGAAGGTTACAATGGGCTTCGTGATGGCATCCAAGGGATATCCGGGAGACTATACAAAGGGTTATGACATTGATATTCCAGAACTTGGAGACATCAGGATTTTCCACATGGGCACCGCAATGAAGGACGGCAGACTCGTCACCAACGGAGGAAGGGTCCTTATGGTCGTAGGCTCAGCCGAGGATTTACAGAAAGCTCACGACAAGGCTCTCGAAGCTGTTGAGTCAATCAAATGTGACAATCTCTTTTTCCGCAGAGATATCGGTTGGAGAGTACTGTAGAAGGGAGAAAAAATGAGACAACTTATAAATATTCATCATCACCGCCATATCATAAGATAGGGTGGGTTTTGGTGTATATATTTATTTGAAGAGAAACTGACCCATTGATTTTGAGTCGGTTTCTTTTTTTATATTCGTAGATCTCTCCATGCGCTTCGCTTAGTCGAGATGACAAAATGATGATTGTCATGTCGAGCGAAGTCGAGACATCTATTGCCGGCGGAGAAAGCACTCGATGGTGTTCTCCATGAGGCAGCAGATGGTCATAGGACCTACGCCACCGGGGACTGGAGTGATGACCGATGCCTTCTGCTCGATGGCCTCAAAGTCCACGTCTCCGCAGAGCTTGCCTGTCTGAGGATCGCGGTTGACACCTACGTCAATCACTGCAGCGCCCTCACTGACCATGTCTGCCGTCACGAAACGAGGCTTTCCGATGGCCACGACAAGGATTTCTGCAGAACGTGTCACCGATGCGAGATCCGCCGTACGGCTGTGGGCGATGGTCACGGTAGCGTTTTCATCAAGCAGAAGCTTTGCAACAGGAAGACCCACGATATTGCTCCTTCCGATTACCACTGCCCTCTTTCCTGCAATCTGCACGCCGGCAGCCTTCAGAAGACGTATGATACCCTTCGGAGTGCAGGCAACGGTGCAAGGCTGCTTCTGCCAAAGGGCAGCAACATTCAGTGGATGGAATCCATCCACATCCTTCTCCTTTGAAATGGTCTCGATGACCTTTGCCTCACTGATGTGCTTAGGAAGCGGAAGCTGTACAAGTATGCCGTCAACTGAGTCATCCTCATTCAGTTCACGAATCAGAGCAAGCAGTTCATCCTCAGTAATAGTTTCCGGTTTACGGATGGTCGTATTCTTTATGCCCGTTACTTCGCAAGCCTTGGCCTTGCCGGTCACATAAGACACGCTGCCAGGGTCGTTTCCGACCAGAATTACAACCAGATGAGGCACTCTTCCATATTTCTCCGGGAATGTTGCCACTGTTTCGGCCATCTGGGCCTTCAATGTAGCTGAAAGTTCTTTTCCGCTGATAATCATACTCAAGTTTTGCAAGTTTAACCCATTGTATTGATACGCCACTATGCATACCTTTTCATTTCAACGGGCAAATTTAAC
>CAMCIE010000140.1 GCA_945874815.1 uncultured Bacteroidales bacterium | reverse complement strand
GAGAGACTGTAAAGATTGCCTATGTGGATCAGCAGCATAAGAGCATAGATCCGGACAAGACTGTGTATCAGACCATTGCAAATGATTCAGAATTCGTAAAGCTTGGCAAGCGTGAAGTGAATGCGAGGGCTTATGTCTCAAGATTCAATTTCTCCGGAGCTGACCAGGAGAAGCTTTGCGGCATTCTTTCCGGAGGTGAACGCAACCGTCTCCATCTTGCCCTCACTTTGAAGGATGAAGGAAACGTGCTTCTTCTTGACGAGCCAACCAACGATGTGGATGTAAATACCATCCGTGCCCTTGAGGAGGGTCTGGAGAACTTCGCCGGATGTGCAGTTGTTATCTCGCACGACAGATGGTTCCTCGACCGTATCGCAACTCATATCCTTGCCTTCGAAGGTGATTCTCAGGTTTATTTCTTTGAAGGTTCATACACTGAATATGAGGAAAACAAGAAACGCCGTCTGGGCAATGAAGAACCAAAACGTTTCAAATACAAGAAACTGATGGAGTAAAAACAAACAATTGAATAAAATTTACCCTTTTACGGTAAAAATTGACAAGAAATAAGCCTTGTGTTGAGTATTTTTGCAACATTCAACATAAGGCTTTTATGATACCACAAATTAAGACACTGATAAAATCAGCGCTTGTCCCGATGATTGCGGGTCTGACGCTGTCTTGCTCATCTTCACCTTATGAATATGAGATTCTTTATGAGGACCTTCCATTCCAGATGGCAAAGGTCGTGCGTCCGTCAATTCCTGACAGAAGCATCAGCGTGGCTGACTTCGGAGGTATAGGAGACGGAACCTATCTGAATACCGAAGCATTTGCTGCAGCCATTGACAGACTTTCAGAAAATGGCGGCGGACATGTAATCGTTCCTGAAGGCGTATGGCTCACAGGCCCGATCATCCTCAAGGATAATATCGACCTGCATGTCACCAAGAATGCCGTCCTGCTGTTTTCAACTGACAGGGATCTTTATCCAATCATTGAGACCGTATTCGAAGGTCTTGATACAAAACGTTGTATGCCACCGATTTACGCTGACGGAGCCAGGAATATTTCCATCACGGGAGGCGGTACAATCGACGGAAACGGCGATTCATGGCGTCAGGTGAAAAAGTCCAAGATGGCCCCTTCTCAGTGGAAATCCTTGCTTGTAAGCGGCGGTTTCACTAATGCAAAGGGGGATATATGGTATCCTGATTCAAGTTCTTTCCGCGGTTCAATCGTCAGTGATGCCTTCAACGTACCTCAGGGACTCAAGACAGAGCAGGAGTGGAATTCGGTGAAGACCTATCTTCGTCCTGTACTTGTAGGGCTGAAGGATTGCGACGGCGTACTCCTTGAGGATTGTCTTTTCCAGAATTCACCGTGCTGGAATATCCATCCTCTGATGTGCCGCAATGTAATAATCGACAATATCACCGTCCGCAACCCATGGTATTCACAGAACGGCGACGGACTTGACATTGATTCATGCGAGGACGTGATTCTTGTCAATTCCACCTTCGATGTAGGTGACGATGCCATCTGCATCAAATCCGGAAAGGATGAGGACGGAAGGCGCAGGGCAAGGCCTTGCAAGAACCTGATAGTCAGCAACTGCGTTGTTTTCCATGGCCATGGCGGCTTTGTGGTGGGTAGCGAAATGTCCGGCGGAGTGCAGAATATCAAGGTGAGTGACTGCAGCTTCCTCGGAACAGATGTCGGCCTCCGTTTCAAGAGCTGCCGCGGAAGGGGAGGGGTCGTAAGCAATATCCATATCAACAATATCGTGATGACAGACATCCCGACAGAACCTCTTCTTTTCGACCTCCATTATGGCGGAAAATCCGCACTTGAGGCTTCAGAAGACGGAGCATCTCCTTTTGACGTGGCATTTGTGCCTGCTGATGAGACCACTCCTCAGTTCAAGGATATCTTCATCCATGACATCATCTGCAAAGGAGCTGCAAGGGCGATGTATTTCAACGGAATTCCTGAAAAACGCATTGAAAACATCGTGGTTGAGAACTGTTCGATTTCTTCTGTAAAGGGTGCTGATCTGAGATATTCCGATGGCGTAAGTCTTAAAAATGTGAAGATTACATGTGAGAAGGGTTCGACTTTCAGTTTTGCACACTGTGACAATGTCCGCATGTCAGGATGTCTTGACAAGAATTGGAAAGATACCGATGCAGTATTTACGTATTCTACTGAAAATCTCAATATAGAATAATGAAATTCTCTTATCTTCTTGTGCCTGCCATCATCATGGCAGGCTTTTGTTCCGAAATGAAGGCACAGGATGTCAGGATGGTCGTTTCTCAGGATGGAAAGGGAGACTATCTCACTGTACAGCAAGCAATTGATGCGGCTCCGGACTATTATCGTCATGGAGAAATCACTATTGTCATCCGCCCTGGAACCTATAATGAAAAAGTCACCATTCCCACAAGCAAGCAGCGCATCCACATGGTGGGGGAAGATGCGATGACCACTGTCATCACCTGGAGCGACTATGCTGAGCAGGCTGGTCCTACAGGCAAACCTATCGGTACTTCCGCCACCCCGACAGTGTTTTTCTATGGAGATGATCTTCTCGCTGAGAACATCACTTTCGAGAACGCCGCGGGTGAGGGAAAGAAGATAGGCCAGGCTTGCGCCGTGATGGTGGATGCAGACCGTGTAGCTTTCGTGGGATGCCGTTTTATCGCAAATCAGGATACCATATATACTTATGGCAAAGGCCAGAGGCAGTATTATCTCAATTGCTGGATAGAGGGAACAACTGATTTTATCTTTGGGGCATCCACCTGCTGGTTTGAGTCCTGCACGATTCTTTCCAAGAAGAACAGTTATGTCACGGCTGCTTCAACTCCGCAGGGAACCAAATTCGGCTATGTCTTCAATAATTGTAAACTCATTCATTCAGAGGGAGTTGACAAAGTTTATCTCGGAAGGCCATGGCGTCCTCACGCCAAGACGGTTTTCCTTGGATGTGAACTCGGCGACCATATCCTGCCGGTAGGCTGGCATGACTGGGGAAAGGAATATGCCCATAAAACCACTTATTATGCAGAGTATGCAAGCAAAGGTCCCGGAGCTGCTTCCAAGGCCGAAAGGGAAAGATGGAGCCATATAATGAAACCCTCTCAGGCTCAGGCATATTCTGTAACAAAGGTACTGTGTGCAGGCAGCGAGATAGATAAGAACGGAGTAGCCGTTCCTGTTGAATGGTATTTCAAGGTGTTCTGATTTTCATTTTTTTTTCATTAATTTTACGGAAGCTAACCACATCGAAAGTCTCCGGCTGTATTATGAGGCATTTTAGACTGATAACCCTTTTATTTTTCATGCTGTTTGCATCAGCCCATCTGGCTGTAGCTGAGCAGCTTGAGTTCATCTTCGAGCATTATTCGTCGGATGACGGTCTGCCTCATAATTCCATCTGCGACATACATCAGGATGCTCAGGGGTATCTCTGGCTGTCAACATGGTACGGCCTGAGCCGTTTTGACGGGAACAATTTTGTCAATTATATGATGAAGCCCGGTGATTATTCCAACCTTTCCCACAACAGGATTCTTTCTGTAACAGACGACAAGGCCGGCTATCTCTGGGTGATGACATACGATTATCGCCTGTACCGTTTTGACAAAATGCAGGAAAAATTTGTGGCCATCCCTTCCGAATTGCGAGATTTCCCTGAATCTGACTTCAAGGCTGACATACTTTATTGTGACACACGAGGCAATGCCTGGGTGTCTTTCTCCGGATATGGCCTGATGATGGTGGATAAAAATCTGAATTACAAGACTTTCCATAAAATAAACGGACATCCTGTAGGAAGCGAGGTTTCTTCAATCCATGAAGATTCCGAGGGAATTATTTATGTCGTTTCAGATGCGGGAATTACTATGATTGATGATGGTCAGACCTCTCTTATTTCGAGGAATCCTGAGGTTCTGGGCTTTGTCGAGCACGATGGAAAGCTCGTTTTCGCCAGATCGGACGAGCTTCTTGTGGTGGACATGGATACGAGGGAGCAGTTCAAGATAGACCTTACATCCTGTGCTGCATCTGATGCAACGTCCATTGCACTGTCTTCGGATACGGTCTATGTCGGTTTCAGGGACAATACAATCGCAAGCGTGGATTTCGAGACCATGAGCGTCAGGGCGCACAGGACGGATATGGGCCGTGTGAGATACCTCTTCCCTGATCCGGAAGGTTTGCTGTGGATTGCTACGGAACGTACGGGTATATGGTCATATAATCCTGATACGGAGCGTTTCAAGCATTATGAACATCCAAGCAATGTAAAATCTTATTACGTGGATACACTTGCCCGTGTGGACATCAGGGACAATCAGCGGGTATGGATAAAGATGAACAACTGGGGATTCGGTTATTATGACCGTGAGGCTGACCGGATCGTTCCGCTGAGCAATGTCAAGGAGCAGCAGGATTACAGGTTCATGAACGGAGTTGCCTGCTTCGAGGTGGACAGTACAGGTGTGCTCTGGATGTCAACTGCTTCACGCGGACTGGAAAAAGTCTCTGTCATCAACCCGAAGGCACAGAAAATCGTTCCTCCTGCCAAATCTTCCGACATAGTATCGGCTTTGGAAATCCGTGCCCTTCTGCGTGACAGCAATGGCCGCCTTTGGGCGGGGGCCAAGAGCGGGGAGTTGTTCATGTATTCCCCTGACCTTTCACAATGCCGCACTTTCCCTGACAAGCAAAGCGGTGATATCGGTAGCATTTATTCTCTTTTTGAGGACCGGGACGGCAATATCTTCTATCTGGTGATCGACTATGATGCGCCGG
>CAMCIE010000139.1 GCA_945874815.1 uncultured Bacteroidales bacterium | reverse complement strand
AGCACCAATTGTCAATGCTGTCATCGCTCACATATTCCAGAGAGGCATTTTCAGCCGCGGCGACCAGCATAGGCATGTCATCGGTATAGAATCCGCTGACCATCAGAAGACCGCCATGACGCAGAGAGCGTGAATAGGTCGGAATGTCCTGAAGCAGGATGTTCCTGTTGATGTTGGCAAGGAGCACGTCGTAGGTGCCCATCTGCAGAAGGGAAGCATCTCCGCAATAGGTTTCCATGAGTTTGCCTACACGGTTCATCTTTGCATTGTCGTAGGCTGAAATCGCTGCAACGGCATCTATGTCAATGCCATAGACCTTTGCTGCCTTCATTTTGGCTGCAAGTATCGCCAGTACTGCCGTACCGCAGCCCATATCCATGACCACCTTGCCCCTTACCGATTCTTCGTTGTTGAGAAGGGCACGGCACATCATATATGTGGTCTGGTGATGACCGGTTCCAAAAGCCATTTTGGGGTCGATGGTGATGTTGTACCTCGTACGTTTGAGCCCTTTGTGGAAAGAAGCCTTGATGGTACACTTCCCGTCCACGACAATAGGGGTGAATTCGCTTTCCCATTTTGCATTCCAGTTCACCGGAGGCACGAGGGTGGCGTTAATCTCGGTGCTGAATTCCATGCCTTCAAGGGCACTCATTACAATTCTCAGTTCATGGGCATTGTAAAGCTCTTTCTGGATGTAACATTTCAGGTAAGGATCTTCATTGCTGAATGATTCAAAGGGAAGGTCACAGATTTCGGCAGTGACAATCTCTGCATTTTCCTCACTGAAAGGGGTAATCTTTATCGCTACTTCGATATATTCCTGACTATTCATTTTGGTTGTTTTCTATAAGTTCCTGTTGTTCAATAATATTCTCTTCGACAAGCTGTTGCTGTTCTTCCTTGGACAAAGCTTCCATTTTTTGCTCGACGGCATTCACATAGCCTGTTTCTTTCTTCATATTGTCAAAGGCTTTCTGGCTGGCGTTTTCATTGATGGCAGCATCGATTCCCTTTTCAAATATACCTTTGATTGACTTGAGAAGATTGATTTTCGTCTGGTCTATGACAGCCGAGAATACAGGCACATTGGCATTCTTGTAAATGGCCTTGCCGATGCGGAATTTCATGCTGTCAAAATTGTCACCGGAAAGATTGATGCCGACACGGAAGACCAAAGGAGAACGCAGAACTGAAATGTGGTATTTGAATGACATGTCCAGATTCTGTATTCCGCTCATTGCCAATGTATAACGGTCAATGTCAAGTACGAAAGGAAATACCTCCAGCTTGTTGTCCCTGATAATGCCCTCAACGGTCATCTTGTCTATGAAACCTTTGTGGCTATCCTTGAATTTGAGTTTTCTTGCAAGATTGCTGAAGACATCATTGTCACTGATGGAAAGTTCCTCTCCGGATATCCTCATCACGCCGTTTATGCTCGGAGTGAGCACATTCATATTGGTGTCAATGTCTGCGGTAGCCGCAACTTCGCATCTGAGCATGCCCTTGAAAGATTTGAGTGCAGGTATGAGGGAATCTGCGGCAGGGATGATGTCCATGATCCTTCCTGCAGTGATGTCTTCGCAGTTGAGGCTGAATCCAGTCTTGATGTCTTTCTTGCTGCGAGTGGAATAGAAACCGTCAAAACTTGCATTGCCGGCATCTGAAATGAGCCTTGTATTCGTCATTCTCAGACATCGGTTTTTCATCAGTATTTTGGATTGGAGGCTGTCTATCAATATGTTGGAGAAATTGATATTTTTAAAGTCAGCTTCCACTCTTGCGTTGAGGTTGCCGGGAACCACGATCAGCGCCATGGAATCCGGATTGCTTTCAACTTCATTGGTCACCATTTTCAGGAATTCGGAATTGGAAGCTTCATTCATCCTTTCAGCCTCCGTTGCCTGGTACTTCGAACCGATACGGTATGCCTTGAGCAGTTCATTCGCATTCATCCTTCCGGAAGTAAGGGCCACATCCAGATTCATGGTCCCTTTCCTGCCGAGAAGTGCCCTTCGGATGCCTGTCAGGGAGCCCTTGGCCTCAATTTTTGATTCTCCTGCAGCCACTGCAAGTGAATCTATGTTTATGTTATTGTTGTCGAATTTGATTTCACATCCCTTGACAATATTCCTGAGAGGAAAATACGGGGTCATCAGAATACCGGTCCTGACATTCACGTCTCCGTTCAAGTCCCATTCCCTGAAATATTTGGCAAGAGTCTGGTCAAGTTTCAAATTGATGTCCTTTCCTGAAAAGTCATCCTCGACAACGATGGCGTCGGGCCGGAGCCTTGAAAGGGAATCCGGCCTTGCAGGCACCCTTGGCCTGCGTCTGACGGTTTTCATAGCAGCCTTCGCCTTAACGGAGGCATCAGTCAGGATAGCTCTGTTGTTTGATGCCTTGAGGTGTATCCTTTTATTTTTGCTAGTAACCACAAGGACAGGCACTCCGTTGTCATCTTTGTTCGGCGTGAGCAGGAACCCGTTCTGGGTGTCGTCAAGTGAAATATTGGCAGATTCCGAATCGGTGATGCTGAGAAAACCTGCATTCAGCCTGACTCCGAGCGGATTCACTTTGTTCTGCCCGTTCTGTGAAAGGAAATCAGTGGAATTCTTGACATTGAACCCTACCTTCCTTCCATCTATCTGGAACGAATTTCCCCATCTTACATGAGTGCTGTCAATGTCACCGGCAATGCTCAGAAGACTGATGGTCTTTCCTGCATCTGACCGGAGAATCTTCGTTTCCGGGGCCAGGTTCATCTTCATGCGGTTCACATCCACCAGAATGGAATCTCCCTGATATTCAATATGAAGCCCGTCCAAATCCGCATTTCCTTCAAGTTTTGCATGGGCAAAATTATAAATGTCCAATTGTGAGAGAAGGAATGAGCCTTTTATGCATGCTGCAAATTTGCCTTCGGCTTTCAGCCCAATGGTATCAGGTACAAAAGCTTCTGTAAAACTTCCCAGATCGGCATCAATATCGAAGTCCATATCAACGAGAGGATCTTCGGACATGATGTCTTGCGACTGGCCGATGAGGTTCAGCTTCAAGCCCACCGTATTAACCTGTGCCTTGTCCAGACTCATCCCAAGCCTTCCTTCGCTGTCAGTTGAAGCCCTGGCATTGATGGCCAGACTGAGACTTTCCCTGATATCGCTGTGGCTGATTGAAGATTCAGGGATATCTATGCTGACATTCATTGAAGGGTATCTGCCCTGACTGTGAAAATAATAGCCGTCAACATCAGCTCTGACAGTCATCTTTGCATCGGTCCCGATTTTTTCGGCTTCCGGCACGAAATGGCTCACTACATCCTTCAGCAATCTGTCCATTTCGCAGTCAACGGATTCCATATTGCCATTAATATAAGTTTTCCCTGTATGAAGTCTGATATCCGCATGGCCATGAAGTGGAACGGAGGCCAGACGGGCATCAAGGTGACTGAGCGAAAATGAAGGAACGCTGTCCTTGGGCAGAGCCAGTCCCGCTTTCATGTCAAATGGAATGTTTATCCTTCCGAAAGTGCGGGTCAGCACCATTGCGCGGGCCCGGGCCTCTACATCCATGTGCCTGTCATGTTCGTGAATTGTGAACTTGTCCAACTTCATGGATAAGGTGTCCGAAGAGATCCTTCCGGCTACGAACATGCTGTCAACCGTCATTCCCAGCCTGCTTTTCGAGAACTCGTCGCTTACAAGCTTTCCATTGAAATGGAGCCTTTCGAGACCGACCATTGCGAATAACGTGTCTGCACAATCTGTATATATGATTCTTGGCTTTCCTTCGATTCTGACCTTTCCCAGGCTGATGCCGTCGAGTGAGAATGAACTCTCGCTCTGACTGTCCCCGGTGAGGATGATGTCGAGGTTGGATTTGCCGTCAGCATAGTTGTGGATGAACACTCGTGGCTTATCCAGTTCCAGATACGGAATGTTGATTTTGCCTGTGGCCAAAGCAAATAGATTGATTCCCGTAGAGAAACTTCTGAAACTTGCCAGTGTGTCGGCCTGTTTGCCGCACCCCTTCCACATAAGCTGTCCCTGAGGACCTGCCTGCTCGGATTTGTCAAATTTCGTGGCAGGATAGGTGATTGAAAAATCCTCAAGAGTCAGCCCGACTCTCGGGAAATGCCTGAATACAGAAACGGAAACGTCGCTCCAATTCAAGTCTCCATCTATGAAATCTCCTGAATATCTGTCTATTATATGACCTATGACAGATGATGACAACGCAATTTTAATGAGCAGTAGCACGACCATCCAGATTCCTGCAAGCCATGCAAGTATCTTGAGTGATTTCCGCATCACGTTCTTCCCATTTTTACTGTTTTCTGCCATAATGTGAATTTATAAGTATAAAACCTACAAAAATACATATTTTCCCGCATAAACCACAACACTTGCAATGTTGACAAAACAATATATTAATTGTAATTTTGCCAAGATATGTAAAGCAGATCAGGATATGGATACGACCTTTGTTTATGACCGTTTCGTAACAGGAAAGCATTTCATCGGAAGAAAGGCTGAGTGCGTTGCGCTCGCCAACTTGCTCGAAGCCGGAGAACATGTGGTGATCTATGAACCTCCCAAGACAGGAATAAAGTCGGTGATACAGCAGACCTTGTTCGACATGAGGATGAAAGGACGCCAGTTCATGGTCGGCCAGCTTGATTTGTTCAACGTCAGGACTATTTCAGAATTCCTTGTCAGTTTCGGTTCGTCGGTCATACGGCCCGTTACGTCAACTCCCAATGAATATGCTGCAATTGTTTCCAAATATTTGTCAGGCACTCATTTCATATTCGACAAATCACGCTTT
>CAMCIE010000138.1 GCA_945874815.1 uncultured Bacteroidales bacterium | reverse complement strand
AATCCTTATGGATACAGAGGGTTGGGCGATTTGTATGTGTTCATCTTTTTCGGGCTCGTATCAGTTATCGGTGCCTTTTTCGTGTGCACACATTCGTTCGGCACATGGATGATGCTCCTGCCGGCCATGTCAATAGGATTCTTCAGTATGGCAGTCCTGAATGTCAATAATATAAGGGATATGGAAACAGACAGGCAAAACAGAGTCACAGTCGCAATAAAGCTTGGTGAGAAGGGCGCCAAAATCTATCAGACTTTGCTTATAGTTGCAGGCTGGACCTGCATGTCAGTATATGCCGGACTGAGATTCTTCGATCCATGGCATTTCCTGTATGTGGTCACTCTGCCTCTGTTCATCGCTCATCTGGCTGTTGCATGGAAAAATAAGGGCAAAGCCCTTGACAAGGCCCTGCCCATGCTTGTAATTTCCACTTTCCTGTTCTCCATCCTTTCAGGAGCAGGATTTCTGATTTACCTTATTTGATTCCTGTGTAAAGGCGGCAGATTCCGAATGTCAGAGCTTTGTGTCTGACTGACTTGAATCCTGCTGCACGCAGCATTTCCTGGAATTCTTTTGGTCCGGGGAAGTTCAGGACCGACGCCGGAAGATAGGTATAAGCGCTTCTTTTCCCTGAAATCCTGCCTCCTACAAGAGGCAGCAATTTGGTAAAATACAGTTTATACATATTCCTGATTATCTTGTTTGTTGGTACGGATAGCTCAAGGATAACCACTTTCCCGTCACTTTTGAGAGTCCGGTACATTTCCTTCAGGCCCTTGTCCAGATGCTCGAAGTTCCTTACTCCGAAGCCTGCAGAAATGCGGTCGAAACAATTGTCAGGATAAGGAAGACTTTCACAGTCTCCCTGAACAAGTTCGACACTTACGCTCTCGCCGTCCTTGCTGAGGCCGGCTTTGGCAAGCTTTTTCCTTCCGACCCTCATCATACCTTCAGAAATGTCAATACCTGTTATTACGGTGTGGACATCTGAGTCATAGTCCCTTTTGAGCATGGCCTTGCGTGCAATCGCAATAGTGAAATCTCCTGTTCCGCATGCTACGTCAAGGATTTTCTGCGGCTTTTCTGTATCAATAATCTCCATGACCGCCTTTTTCCTCCACCTTTTGTCAATATCCATTGAAAGAAGATGGTTGAGGTAGTCGTATTCAGGAGCGATTGAATCGAACATGTCCTGGATTTTCTCTTTTTTTGCCATGGTTATCTGTATTATTATGGTTTATGGCACAGGATCATACCCGCTTCCACCCCAGGGATGGCAGCGCAGCAGCCTGCGGATTGTCAGATATGCGCCCTTGAACGGGCCGTGTTTGCGGAATGCTTCAAGGGCATATTGTGAGCATGTCGGGGTGAATCTGCAGCTGGGCGGTTTCAGCGGTGAAATGCAGACTTGATAGAATCTGATAAGGACGATGAACGGAAATATGGCAACCTTTTTCAGAAATTGTATGATTTGGTCTGTTTCCATGATTATTTCACCGTTTTGTCTTGTGATACATTTGATGAAACCTTGGACAGTTTTCCAATTATCTGATTTACAGCGTCATGGATAACTGCATACTCATGGATTTCCTTTGTCGAATATGTCATCAGGATGTCGAAATGCTTGTCGCTGAGCAAATGTTTCTGCAAACGCCAGCTTTCCCTGATTCTTCTCTTCAGAAGGTTGCGCTTGACCGCCCTTTTGAAAAACTTCTTCGGAACAGACACCAGTATGCGGTTGCAGCTGCTCTCGGGATTTTCAAACCAGCAGTACCTGAGACATCCGGCACCGCCACGCTTTCCCCTAGCAAGAAGTTTTTCTATATTCGTCTTGCCGCAAAGTTTTTCTTCCTTGGAGAAAGTATGGCGGATATTGTCGTCCATCCGATTAATTGTTGTTCTTTGAAAGATAAATCTCAAGTGCCTTGGCAACGGAAGGAGCTTCAGGAGTAGGTGCAGAAATCTCGATTTTCAGGCCGGCATCCTCCATAGGCTTGATGATTGACTTTCCGTAAGCCACGAATTTGATGTCACCCTGCTCAAATTCAGGATGATTCTCATAAAGCGATTTGACGTCGGCAGGGTTGAACATTACAACCATATCGAAATCATTGAAGTTCACTTCCTTAAGGTCTTGTGCCACCGGCTTTACGAAAACGGCGGTCTCATAAGAAAGACTCTGTGTCTCGAAAATACGGGTCACAGCATCCTTGGTCGAAGACTCGGATGTGGCAATGAGGAAGGACTCATCTTTATGTTTGTTGCCGATGAGGTTCAGAATCGACGAAGGAGTGCCGTCGCCGAAGAATATTTTGCGTTTCCTATAAACGATGTGTTTCTGAAGGTAGTTCGCAACCGCTTCAGTAGTGCAGAAATATTTCATTGTTTCCGGAACCTTCACACGCAGTTCTTCGCAAAGCTGGAAAAATGCATCTATTGTCGTGCGGGCTGAAAAGATGATAGCCGTATGGTCCAGAATATTAATTCTTTGTGTGCGGAACTCTCTTGAGCTCAATGGCTCCATTTTGAAAAACGGCTTGAAAGTGAATTCCACGCCAAATTTTTCCGCAATGTTGTCGTAAGGCGAAGCCGTCATCGGCTGCTGCTGAGAAATCAGAATCTTTTTTACGCTCATTTTTTATCTCAAAAAATCAAATGGGTCGCCAACAAAATACCCGTCGGCATTAATTCAAGGGCGCAAAGGTACAAAAAAGCTGTGAAAACTGAATAAGATGAAACAAAAATTTGAAACTCACGGAAGATTGCGAACAAATATGAGGCCCCTGTAAGCCAGAGCAGAATCTCTTTTGTGAGGCTGTCCCTGACTGAAATGAACTCGCATACTCCACCCACGCAAAGAAGAAGCAGGGTAATCAGGATGAAATATGTGAACATTGATTTGCATCCTATCACATAGCTTTTGTCAGATTGCTTTTTAGGCCGGCAAAAAAACGCAGTTGTCAGCTTCAATGCTCCATATAATGCAAAAGTGCCGATAACTATCAGGATTCTCATGGATTCACCCCTTCCATCCATATACGAAGGAGAAAACAAATTGAAATGCTCCACTATCAGGCAGAAAGGTATGACCAATGCAAGGGCGATTGCGTTTCTGTCCCTGCTCAGCTTGACGCTCGCCTCAAGGTTCACGCTTTCCTTCCATCTCAAGACGCATGCGATAAGAGACGGATATACATTAACTATCTTCCTGAGACTCAACAGGATGGTAAATAGAGAAATACATGCCAGTATTTCAAATGCAAGACTTTGGTTCCCTTGAGCCAGGGGCTCTGTCACCGGTTGGGTTGGAAGGACCAGGGTACTTTGCGTGAATGCACTGTCCACGGGCATTACAAGGTTATATGTCAGACTGTCCTGCTGCATCTCAGTTGCCTCGTTTTGCCTTGTATCCCATTTCGTTCAGCAGAGCTGTCACCCTGTCCCGGAAATCTCCCTGAATGGTAATCTCCCCGTTTTTGGCGCTTCCTCCCACTCCGCACTTGACTTTCAGAGTACGGCCAAGTTCTGCGAGGTCATCTTCACTGCCGGTGAATCCGCTTACTAACGTGACTTGCTTTCCACCCCTGTTCTTGCGGTCGATGGATACAATCAGGCGTTGTTTTGAAGGCTCCGGTGTCTGGGGTTCCTCTTTTTTTTCTTCTTCATATTTGAAATCAGGATTGGTCGAGAACACCACTCCCAGTCTTTTTTTCCAATCATTATCTGCCATATCAAAGTCCTGAAAGATGAATCAAACGAAATATTTTTGCAAATATAGACAATATCATCGTATATTTGCTTGTTTGAACGTAATATGAATCATATAGAAAAGTAATGGATAAGAAAAAATTCAACCTTTGGAACAGAATAGTCGCTCTGGTTGTCCTTGTGATATCGGCCGTGACATATCTGCTCACAATCGAGCCGACAGCCTCTTTCTGGGATTGCGGCGAATTCATAGCATCTTCATATAAACTCGAAGTGGGACACCCTCCGGGAAACCCTGTGTTCCAGCTGTTTGCGAGAATATTCACCATATTCACCGATGGTGCCCATGCCGCCGTCGCGGTCAATGCCATGAGTGCACTTTGCTCGGCTCTGACTATTTTCTTCCTTGCCAAAAGATTGTTCAGGCCATCTGAAGATGGTACATGGAAGACTTCTTCAGCTATTGCCATTTTCGGCAGCGGTGCCGTCGGAGCTCTTGCCTATTGCTTCAGTGACACATTCTGGTTCTCTGCCGTTGAAGGTGAGGTCTATGCGATGTCGTCCCTTTTCACTGCCCTGGTTTTCTGGGCAATGACAAAATGGTATGAGCAGGCAGACAGTCCTTATGCCAACAGATGGATCGTGCTGATTTCCTTCCTGATGGGACTTTCTATCGGAATCCACCTTCTGAACCTGCTGGCAATCCCTGCCCTTGTGTTCCTTTATTTTTATAAGAAAAGGGAGGACGGACATTATACCTTGTGGGAATATGTGAAGATATTCGCCCTTTCATGCTTCATCCTTGCAGTCGTCCTGTTCGGCATCATTCCATATCTTCCGAAGGCGGCAGCCTATACTGACCTCTTCTTCGTGAATACGCTCGGGCTTCCGTTCAACAGTGGGGCGGCATTTTTCATGATTGTGCTCATTGCCCTTTGCTTCTGGGGTCTCTTTGAGACTATGAAAAGAGGTAATGCATTGGCTAATACCGTTTTATTGTGCTTTACTACCATAGTCATCGGCTTCTCGCTTTTCTCGATTGTCATCATACGTTCAAACGCCAAGACTCCTACCAACGAGTATCAGCCTGACAATGCTTTCACTCTCATCCGTTATCTGAGCCGTGAACA
>CAMCIE010000137.1 GCA_945874815.1 uncultured Bacteroidales bacterium | reverse complement strand
CGTAGGTGACCCTCGGAGCTGATATTGATGAGGGGACAATGATTGATGCACATGCGCGTGTGGGCTCATGTGCCCAGCTTGGAAAGCATGTGCACCTTTCTGCAGCATCGCAGATCGGTGGGGTTCTCGAGCCGGTCGGAGCCCTTCCTGTCATCATCGAGGACAATGTGTTCATAGGAGGAAACTGCGGCATCTATGAAGGTACTGTAGTGAAGGAGGGCGCCGTCATCGGTACAGGTGTGATAATCAATTCATCCACAGCTATTTTCGACTCAACTACAGGAGAATATATCCGTGCCGGGGAAAACGGTTGCATCACAGTTCCGGCCGGTGCCGTAGTCGTTGCCGGCAGCAGGCCGGTCAGCAAAGGCCCCGGCGCCCAGATGGGAATCCACCTCTATTGTCCGGTAATTATCAAATACCGCGACGCCAAGACATCCGGATCGATTACACTCGAAGACATGCTCAGATAGGCTATGGCTCAATTTGACTATTCTGGAATGTTCTCCGAGGACACAGGCAATTTCTTCCGTTCTCCCGTAAGGGAAATATTCAAGAAGGTTGACCTGAATTCAATCTATTCATTTGCAGGAGGTTATCCTTCTGCTGAGACCTTCCCGCTTGAGGATATCCGTCAGACAATGTCGGAAGTCATCACCAAGTGGGGAGGCAATGCTTTCCAATATGGGGCCACCCAGGGAGTGACCTGTCTTCGTGAAGCTGTGGCCAGGCGCTGCAATGTGGGCCTTGACCGTGTGCAGATTACTTCTTCATCCCAGCAGGGCATTGACGTATGCACCCGTATCCTCGTGGACCCGGGCGACGTAATCCTTACATCCAACCCTTCATATCTGGGAGCGCTCCAGTCCTTCTGCTCATACCGCGCCGACATAAGAGGCATCCGTCATGCTTCGACAATCGAGTCATTAAGAGCAAGTTATGAGGAAGCCATTGCTCTTGCCGAAAGTCAGGGAAAGAAGATCAAATTCCTGTATATGATTCCGGATTTCCAGAATCCTTCTGGTGAGACCCTTTCGCTCGAGGAAAGGGAAATCCTTGTGGAACTTGCTCAGAATCACGGTTTTCTGATAGTTGAGGACAGCCCGTACAGAGAACTGCGTTACGAGGGCGAGCATGTACCGACCATGTATTCACTCGCTCCGGACACTGTCATCCACCTTGGCTCGTTCTCAAAGATTTTCGCTCCCGGATTCCGACTCGGATGGATTCTTGCCAATCCTGAGATTCTGGACAAAATCTATGTCTGCAAGCAGTCCCTCGACCTTTGCCCTCCTGTTTTCGACCAGTATGTGGCGGCGGAGTTCCTTTCTTCGGGCAAACTGGATGCCAATCTGGTGAAAACCATAGCATTATACAAGAGCAAGCGAGACCTTCTCCTGTCACTCCTGCAGGAATATATGCCACAGGGAGTCACATGGACTCATCCTGAAGGCGGGCTTTTCCTCTTCCTCACCATGCCTGAAGGCTTCGACAGCGTGCAATTCTACGACAAGGCCCTTGCTGCCGAAGTCGCCTATGTCGCCGGTTCGTTCTTTCATCCGGATGGCAGCGGCCTGAACACAATGAGGATGAATTTCTCATTCATGTCGCCTCAAAAAATTGAAACTGGTGTGAAAATCCTTGCCGGACTTCTCGCCGAAGAGATTAATGAATTGTCTGAATAATTGTTATGGTTTTTCATAAATATCAGGGGGCGGGGAATGATTTTCTTATCGCCGACAACAGGGACGGATCCATCTTACATGAGGATGGGGTGCTGAAATTTCGTGATGATGAAGGAAATGAGCGTTGTCTGGAAATTGAGAAGATATGCGACCGCCGATATGGTGTCGGGGCTGATGGCCTGATGCTTCTGGAGAGGTCGGATGATTATGATTTCCGTATGGTTTATTTCAATTCGGACGGTTCCGGGGGGATGATGTGCGGCAATGGAGGCCGTTGCATCGTTGCCTTTGCTGCTGATTGCGGCATAAGCAATTTCCATTTCGAGGCAGCTGACGGAGAACATCAGGCAGAGATTCTTTCCTATGGCAACGGTGGCAAAGATGGCACCGATGGTGTGGATGGCTGCGATGGTGGGGATGGCAGAACTGACCGAAATGGCCATTGCATGAACGCCTCCAAGACGGTACGCCTGAAAATGAAAGATGTATCGGGATTTGATGAATACCAGAAGCTTACTGGAGTGGATGTGCCTTCTGAAGGCTATTTCCTCGATACCGGCACAAGGCATTTCGTACGCATGGTTTCATCTTTGGAAGCTTTCCCGGTTGTTGCACATGGACGTGAGATCAGATACAATGGGGCGGAACTTCAGCCGGTTGGAGCCAATGTGAATTTTGTGGAGCTGGTTCCAGATGGAGTGAAGGTCAGGACTTATGAGAAAGGTGTTGAGGATGAGACATTTGCATGTGGAACCGGTATTGTCGCTTCGTGCCTTGCAGCATATCTTCACGGACATCGTCCTTGTCAGGATATTGAATCGGTAAGGGTGAGGTTTGAAGTGCAGGCGAAGAGGGATGCCCTTGCCGTGGACTTTATTCCATCACCGGACGGCCGTTCTTTTTCCGATATCTGGCTGACCGGTCCGGCAACCTATGTGGCTGATATTTTGTTATGAAACCGAACGGCTATCATACTCTCACAAAATTTTTATAAATGTAAAAATTTTTGATAGTATGAAACAAATAATTATTTGTTATCTTTGTAGTTCATGTAAATTATAGATGATGAAATATTTGAAATTTGTTCTTATCGCCCTTGCATCATTCGTGATGCTCCAGTCTTGTTTTTCTGAATATGGCAATCAGGAAAAATACACCATAATCGCGTCTTTCACCTATTCCGGTGCGACTGCCGATGCAGACAGTCTTATCAGGGACAATATCGGTCAGGGTGGCTACGGCTGGTATGATGTAGGATTCATGCAGAAAGCCAGTCAGGAAAAGGATTACCTTGGAGGATTCATGATTTCAACCATGTGCGGAAGGTCTGAGGCAACAGAAACTGTTCCTTTGAACTACTTCCGTTGCTATATGCTCGGCAAGGACAAGGGTAACTCTTATTCCGTATTCTATGACAATTCGAACAAGGATTATATGCCTGAACATGCTATAATGTTCCTTGCAAAGAGCTATGGTACTTGCACAGTCAGCGGATGCTATGTTGCCAATTCCGAGAAAGTTGCCCATCAGATAAAGGAGAATTTCCAGGATGGTGACAGTCTTGTGGTGAGGGCAAAGGGATATCTGGGAGACAAACTTACAGGAAAGGCTTCAATCAAACTTGCAAAATTTTCGTCTGAAAAAGATTCAATAGTTTCCAAATGGACCCCTTTCGACTTGCAGGCTCTTGGAAACGTTGATGCAATCGATTTTGAGGTGATTTCCACCAACCCGGCTGTCGAACCATATTTCTGCATGGATAATTTCGTTGCACAGATTGACATAAAATATTAATCATAAGTCCTATGAAACCGAACCAGGATTACAAAAATGCAGCATTGGACGCCCTTCGTGGAAGGTGGGCGGCTGCCTTGTTGTGCACTATCGTACTGATGCTGCTCCTGTACATCGTCCTGACTCCACAGGTGGTCAGCAATATGTCAGCCCTCGGCCAGATTGCATTGGATTTTGCCAATCCACTGTATATCGGCGGAGCCAGCGGCATCGTTGTTCTATTTGTTCTTTACCCTTTGCTCGTTGGATATCAGAATACATTCAAGAGACTTTATATCAACGGAGAAACTGATTGTGTCCACAATCTTTTCAAGGAATCATTCAACGGCTACCTCCGCAATGTCTGGGGCCTTCTCCTTGTGTGCATTTTCTGTTTTCTCTGGTGCCTGCTTTTCATAATTCCGGGTATTGTCAAGGCCTATGCCTACGCAATGACTCCTTATATTCTCAAGGACGATCCGGAACTTTCTGCAAATGAGGCTATCAATCTCAGCATCAAGATGATGAAGGGAAGGAAATTCGACCTTTTCTACCTGCATCTCAGTTTCATCGGATGGTGGATTCTCAGTGTTTTAACTTGCGGAATAGGTTTCCTTTGGCTGGCTCCTTACGTGCAGACTGCCCAGGCCGCCTTCTATGATGACGTACGTCAGGACTATCTCAGGAAGAATTAACAACTAAATAAAAAAAATTATGATTGGATTTTTGGTTTGGCTAGTTGGAGTCATTTGCTGCATCTGGTGCATCAAGGATGTCTGGAGCAAAAACAATGTTGACACTTTGATTAAAATTATCCTTACTATTGCCCTTTTGGCATTCAGCTGGATTGGACTTGCAGTTTATTATTTCATAATCAAAGACAGAATTTGATTCCTCTACTGAAAAATAACGAGGCTGGCATCTGCGTGATGCCAGCCTCGTTTGTGCTTTGTTGATGGAATTAGAATGCGAGAGCGATGCCGATGAAATCATCAGCTTTGAGAGCTGCTCCGCCGATAAGGCCACCGTCGATGTCAGGGCAGGCGAAAAGCTCTTTTGCATTCGATGGCTTGCAGCTGCCACCGTAAAGGATGCTCATCTGGTCAGCAACCTCTGCACTGAAGAGGTCAGCGAGAGTCTTGCGGATGAAAGCATGAATCTCCTGAGCCTGCTCTGCAGTAGCTGTCTTGCCTGTTCCGATAGCCCATACTGGCTCGTAAGCGATAACGACATTCTTCATGTCCTCAGCTGTGAAGTTTTTCAGTACGTTGACTGTCTGAGCCTCGCAAACAGCGAAATGCTTGTCTGCCTCTCTTTCCTCGAGGTTCTCACCTACGCAGAGGATAACTTTAAGACCGGCTGCAAGAGCAAGTTTGGTCTTCTCAACGAGTTTCTCATCAGTC
>CAMCIE010000136.1 GCA_945874815.1 uncultured Bacteroidales bacterium | reverse complement strand
ACCCTTTCCTGTATCATAGAGGACATTGTGTGCATTGATGTCAGAAAGGTTCTCGAACTGTCCACCTTCTGCCCAATGGAAAGTTGTAGCACTGAGGGCGTTACTCCATCTGCCTGTCGAATTGTTTCTGTAGAAATTGTATGCAGACGAATAGATGGCTGTCTTGTCAGACTCCTTGTAAGTCATACGGTAACGTGAGAAAGTCATTGTTCCTGAAATCCTGTACCAAAACTCTCCTACATTGTTCTGATGCGAGAGTTGGAGGTCAATACCCACGTTCTGTGACTTATTGAGATTTTGCTGAGGAAGTGAAAGTCCGTAAAAGTCAGGAACCGTGGTTGATGCAGTTGCTGCGATACCTGAAGTATTTCTCCAGAACCAATCTATAGAACCGCCGAATTTGCCTCTCCACATATCCCAATCCACACCGATGTCCATAGTGCGGACGTCAGTCCATGAAAGAAGGGTCTCGGCTACGGCGTGGCTGGTATATCCGTTGAGTTTCTGTCCATCCTGGAAGATATATGAACCATCCTTTGAGTAACCAAGCTGCCATGCATAAGGTGAACCCTGTGAAGCACCTGTCTTACCGTCAGACCATCTTATCTTGAGGTTGTTGAACCAAGGCATGGCATTCTTGAACCATTTCTCTTCAGAAATACGGTAACCAAGTGAATATGCAGGGAAGAAACCCCAGCGATGTCCTGGAGCATAGATATATGTACCGTCATAACGTCCGGTTACATCTATAAGATACTTGCCCTTGTAGTCATAGCTCAGACGCATGATGTAACCAGCTGTGGCAGAGTTGCTGCGTGAACCACTGTTGGTCTGGGTTGACTCCTCACCCTGATTGATGATGTCATGAGTGTAGAAATCTCCGTATTCACGTGAAAGAGATGAAGTGTTGGATTTATTGTATGTGAGCTCAGCTGCTAAGGTTGCACCTACATTATGACTGCCGAAACGTCTGTTGAAATTGGCCTGAAGACGGCCATAGAGTTTCTGTCTTGTATTCCACTGCTCTGAATATTTGTTCACATCACTGTTGTTCACCGAGAACTCGTCAGTCCAGTAATTATACAGAGGGAATGATTTTGTCAGTTCATCTGTACGGTAGCTGTTATAGTCATAGGCACCGTTGGCTGATATTACCAGACCTTTGAGCCATTTTGGTTCATATTTGAACTCAAGGTTGTTGCGGAAGGTCATTATATAGTTGTCCTGATATCCGGCAACATCCCTGTCAAGAAGAGCGTAAGGGTTACGGTTCTCAGATGTTGGAATTGCAGAATAGTGTCTCGGATTGCCATATACTGTAGGAGCAATAGTCCTGTCGGCAAGAGCTGCATAGTAGAAAATATTCTGGTTGGCGTTACCATTGATACCATTGTTCTTTGAATACATCATTGCACTCTGGAACATCACAGAGAACTCATTGGTGATTTTCGATGTAACGTTACCCACGAAATTCAACCTTCGGTTGCTCATGCTGTTGGTCTTGAATATTGAATTATCTTCAGTGTAGTTGCCGCTCAGATAATACTGGGTCTGCTGATTACCTCCTCTTACTGAAAGATTATGTGTCATGTTGAAAGTACACTTCTTCATCAGGACATCATACCAGTCAGTGTCAACATAGCCCGGATCGCCATTGATGTAGTGCTGGATAAACTCATCGGTATATTTCGGAGCCATGCGCGAGTTCACCAGCATTTCATTCTCCTTCCTCATGTATGTGACAATGTCAACAGATTCAGGGAATGCGGTAGGTACTCCGAATGAGAAGTTGTTGGAATAGTTGAAAGAAGGTTTTCCAATCTGTCCCTTCTTTGTTGTCACGAGAATCACACCATTCTGTGCACCGAGTCCATAGATGGCAGCAGAAGCATCCTTGAGAACAGAGATGCTCTCGATATCCTCTGGGTTGAGCTGTGCAAGAGCTGCGGCTCCATTTTCATTCATCCAGTAACCCATTGATCCTTCCCTGGCCTGCTCAGTACGGGCAACACCATCGATGATGACCAAAGGCTGGCCATATCCGCGGAGACTGAGATCACTGTCGAACGAACCAGGACGACCTCCCTGCTGACGAATCTGAAGTCCCGGAACCTTACCTTGGAGGGAAGCTACCAAGTCACTCTGTTTTGTTGAAACGATGTCTTCACTCTTGATGTTTGAAATAGCGGCTGTAAGGGAAGCTTTTTTCTGTGTGCCGTATCCGACTACAACAGTCTCTTCAAGTTGCTCGCTATCCACTTCCAAAGTAACATTGATTTTGGCCTTGGTTCCTACTGACACCTCGATGGTCCTGTAACCTATGAAAGAAATGACGAGGATATCAGTATCCTTGAGTGAACTGAATTGGGTTATACCGTCAATATCTGTCATCTGACCGACGGTTGTACCCTTGATCACAACATTGGCCCCTGGAATAGGGCCCATGTCATCCTTTACTGTCACTGTCACATTCTGCTGCGCGAATGCCGACGTCACGTAAAGAATAGCCATTAGGCAAACGGTTAGTAACTTTTTCATTAGTTTGGTTATTTAATTGATGTTATGATATCGCAAATTTATTTTATATGATGTTAAAGAATGATGCATAAGGAATTATGGATTATTCCGAATGTTCAATAGTTCAACAGAACAAACAAGCAACCATTGAAATATTGACTTAATCTTCAGTTGAGGGTATATTTGCATACATAATGAACAAATGAAGATGAGCATTCTATTATTCATCCTTACTCTGCTCTCCATGAGCAGCAACAGCCTTTCAATAAACATCATTGACAGATACACATTGTCAAATCAGGTAGTAAATGACATGGTGGAAGATGAAGACGGTTATATATGGATAGGCACAAGAAGGGGTCTGAACCGTTTTAATGGAAGCACATACAAATATTACTGCCATACAGACTCCCTGTCCATTCCAAATGACTTCATTTCTGTACTCTGCAAGGATACTGACGGACGATTATGGATCGGAACAACTGTAGGAATCAACCTTGTCAGGAAATCCATGGTTGTCCCTGAAGTGGATGTAAAGTGCGGACATGTATCATCAATATCCGTTTTGGATGATGAATATCTTCTCGTAATGTCCATAAACGGGCTATACCGATTCAATAAAAATAACAAATCCATATCTCTGGTATTCCAGGACAATACTTCTTTCGGAGAAGCGATAATAGCAGGAAATGGCAATATATGGATATATGACAAATTCCGAAGTTATGTAAACATCCTTGACAAGGAATACAACTTGATAAAAGTACTCAAACTCCACGATTCAAAAATCAAGAGTGTCTGTACTGACAATGAGGGCAATGTGTATCTAGGATGTAATGACGGATTGAAGTATTTCAGTCCTGACGGGACTTCGATTACCCTATCGAAAGAATTGCGTGGACTTACAGATAAAAAGTGTATTATTTTTATCGAAAGGGACCACGATTCAAACATAGTGATAGGAATACCTTCAGAGGGACTCTTTTCTTTCAGAGGAAACGGTGAAAGTCTGAGTCCTTTCTGGAATACCGACAGGCTTGAAAACATCCAGTCGGGATTATGTCTGCTTACCAAGAATAATGTATTTCTGAGCAAGAACCATCGGGGTATCGAATACAGATATTTCTCCCAGAATCAAAAATCCATCCCCATCCCTACTTCAGATGAATTGGAATCCCTGAATATGTTCTATTATATTGGAAACGGATCGCTTCTGATCCTCACAAATAAGAATGCATATATCAAGGACTTGAATACATCTGAAATCACAAGGATGAAAATAGAAGAGTTCAGCAAAAGTGATTTCATGACATTGTCACTGTTTGACGGAAAGTCCGAATTATGGTTGATGAAAAACAAGAATACCTTGTGCAAATACAAGATTGAAGGAGAACGTATGAGATTGCTTTCGTCATTCTCTGTGGAGAATTCAAACTCATTATGGAAAGGTCATGACGGTGGAATATATCTGCTCCAGGACAACGGAATCCTGCATATAAACAGCAACAACACGGCAACCATAACACATACTGAACGTTATCCCAAATTCTGGTTCTGCGGCACAACTGAAAATAGGCTGACTTATTTTCTTGAGAATAACAATGTATGGTTTTATGACAAAGATGGATTCATAAAGAAAATGCCTGTTTCAGTAAAGAATCCGGAATGTCTGTATGAAGATAAAGAAGGACTGTTATGGATCGGTTCTCAAGGTTACGGAATAACCATATATGATCCAAAGTCAAAAACAATTGAAAATCTGACAATGGATGACGGACTTCCGGATAATACCACAAGGTCAATAACTGGGGACAGACACGGAAATATATGGGTTAGTTCACGCTGTGAGGTTTACAAGATAGAAAGGACAACCAAAGAGGTTACATTGGTGGGAAACCCGGAGGGCATGTATTCCAATTACATAACCAACAATTGTTTATGTACGGATGACGGTTATGTCATTTTCGGAAGTATGTTCCACCTCTCCTTATTCAAGGATAACATCGATTATAATTCAGAAACCCACCCTGTCATTCTGGACGGAATCATACTGAATGGAAAAGCCGTAAGGAACATAGAAAATCCTCTTGTGCTGGAACATGGGAAGAATGTCATTTCATTCTATTATTCTTCAATGAACTTCGACCCCGGTACAAAACTGACTTACAGATACATGCTGGAGGGATACAATAGCGACTGGATAAATATAGGTTCATCCACAAGAGTCAGTTTCTCTGATTTGAGAAAAGGAAAATACACATTGAAACTGAATGTACAGAACTCAAGCGGAATATGGAACAAGGACACTTTGACATACAGTTTCAAGGTTGAACCTCCTATATGGCTTAGCACG
>CAMCIE010000135.1 GCA_945874815.1 uncultured Bacteroidales bacterium | reverse complement strand
ATGGTCACCTGACTTAACAACTTTTACGGCCTCCTCTGCCGAAACGAACTTGATTTGTCTGTTGAAGTTCATAAGGATTATGATAATTATTAATATTTATGGTCTGTCTCTGCCAATTCCTTTCTGGTGAGTGACTTGAGGTCCATCTTTCTCCAGGCATAGACAATGTAGGCAAGGACAAAAGGAATGATAAGAGATACGATGGACATTGTCCTGAGTGTGAATTCACTTGAACAGCTGTTGGCCAGAGTCAGGGATGACTGAAGGTCTGCCGTTGAAGGATAATAGGATGTGCCATTGTATCCTGCAACCATGAAAAGCGCCATCACTACCATCACGGTGCCGGGAGCAGAAAACCATATTCCTCTGCGGAATCCTTTGCGAAGGAGGGTCAAAACCACTCCGCAAACGAGCAGAACTGCGCCCACAAGGAAAAGAGCCAGAACCACAGGCATCTGAAGGAAATTATGAAGGTATTTGGCTTTTTCGATGAAAACATGGCCTGTACTGTCAACCGCGAAACCAGGCATGGTCACAAGATGTACAAGGACGAATATCAGGCATACGAGGAAACAAAGGAAAACAAAGCCAAGGCGGCCCCTCAGGGAGGAATTGAGCTTGTCATCATCGATATTGTTGATAAGATAAAGGGCACCGAGGCACATTGTCAGGAACATCACCATAAGACCGAATTCCACGTTGAAAGGATTGGCTACTGCCTCAAGACCATGGAATCCGCTGACCCACTGGCTGATAACAGGCTGGAGGCTGTTGCCTGCCGCTTCTTTGTTAACGGTGAAGCCGGAGCCGGTGAAGAATGTGCCAACTGCTGTTCCAATAAGGAGAGGTCCGAGACATCCGTTCAAAGTAAGGAATGCTCGGAATGTGTTCTTGCCAAGCAGGTTGCCTGCCTTGTTCTGGAACTCGTAAGAGACTGCCTGAAGAACGAAGGTAACCAGAATGAGCATCCACACATAGTATGCTCCGCTGAAACTTGTACTGTAGAACAATGGGAAAGATGCATAGAAAGCACCTCCGAAAGTCACGAGCGTGGTGAATGTGAATTCCCATTTGCGCCCGGTTGAATTGACGATGAGCTGCCTTTCTTCCTCTGTCTTTCCTGCAAGGAAAATCATAGAGTTGCCACCCTGTACGAAAAGCAAGAAGACCAGAAGACCTCCGAGAAGGGATATAAGCATCCACCAATAATTCTGAAGAAATTCGTAAGTAATCATATCCAGTCCTCCATATTATTCATTATCAACAATTTCAGGTCCTTTTGCTATTGCCTTCAGCATGATTCTCACCTCGATTGCAAGGAAGACGGTGAAGATGGCCACAAACAGGAAGAAGGTGGTTTTTACGGCACCTACGCTAAGGCTCGAAACGGCAGCCTTGACAGGAAGAAGGCCCTCGATTGCCCATGGCTGACGGCCCGCCTCGGCGACAATCCATCCGGCCTGGCCTGCGAGATAAACCATAGGGATGGCAAGGATGGCAAGCCACTGGAGCCATTTCATATCCTTGATCTTACCCTTATATTCGAAGAACAGGATTACCATCATCAGAAGAAGCAGGAATGAGCCAAAGCCCACCATAACTCTGAATGACCAGTAAATAAGAGGAACATTCGGAACAAGTTCCTCAGGGTCATCAATATAGCCATATCCGAAATATTCAACGTTCTCTTCGAGAACTTCCTTCACCTTGGCAGCAGCAACAGGGTTGGTATCTTTGAGTTTGCGATATGCCCTGAATGCCTTGAGAGCAGTTTTTCCTTTATAAATCTTGGCCTCGGCTGAAAGGTGTTCCACTCCCTCGGAATCCACATATCCGTAAAGGAGGTCGTTGATTCCCGGTACATAGCCGTCAATATCGTGAGTAGCAAGGATTGAGAGCATTCCGGGGACTTCAATGCCGGGAACAATTGAGAATGGCGAACGTGGTCCTCCGTCCTCAAGTCCTTCAGCAGCAGCAAGTTTCATCGGCTGATATTTGGCTGCATGCACTCCTGAACTGTCGCCTGAAAACATAACGGCGAAAGTGCCGACAATACCGACGATGGCTGCAACGCGGATGCTGGCAAGGGCAAAGCGTGTCTGACGCTTCTTGAGAAGATACCAGCAGCTGACTCCGATGACGAAGACTGAGCCAGTCATCCAGCCGCTGAACCATGAATGGAAGAACTTGCTGACAGCCACCGGGTTAAGTGCCACGGCCCAGAAATCAACCATTTCATTGCGGACTGTGTCGGGATTGAATTCCATTCCGACAGGATGCTGCATCCATGAGTTTGCAACAAGAATCCAGATTGCGGAGATAGCCGCACCTATGCCTGTAAGCCAGGTGGATGCGAGGTGGAATTTCTTGCCCACCTTGTCCCATCCGAAAAACATGACTGCCACGAAAGTCGCCTCTATGAAAAAGGCGATGATACCTTCGATGGCAAGCGGAGCTCCGAAAATATCTCCTACAAACCAGGAGTAGTTGCTGAAATTGGTACCGAATTCAAATTCAAGGATGAGTCCTGTGGCAATTCCAACTGCGAAGTTGATACCGAAAATCTTCATCCAGAATTTGGCAGTGCTCTTCCAGAACTCATCTTTCTTGATGACATAGAGAGTCTCCATAACGGCCATTACAATTGCAAGGCCCAGGGTCAGAGGAACGAACACCCAATGGTAGCAGGCTGTAAGAGCAAACTGAGCCCTTGACCAGTCAATTAGTGCTGTTTCTAACATAGTGTTATTGTTTTAGTTGTTAACAGATTATAATTCTGATTATTATTGGCCAGACTGCGTTTCTTCGTACACGAGCTGTTCGGTAAGACGGTCACCCACAAAATTGCTTTTCTGCTCCTCTGTCTGTCCGGCGAGAACAGGCTTGAAGAAGAAAAGCCTCAGGACGAGGAACAGGATTACGAATTTCAGGATGATCAGGACCCACAGCTCGCGCCCCCAAGTCATCTCACGGAATCCCTGGATATAGAAGTCTGCAACTGAAGTAATTTTTGATTTTATGCTCATATCCTGTCGAGTGCCTGCCGGAGGTCTGCTATGATATCCTCTGCGTTCTCAATGCCGAGCGAAAGTCTCATCAGGTCAGGAGCGATACCTGCTTCCTTGAGCTGCTGGTCTGAAAGCTGACGATGGGTGTGGCTTGCAGGATGAAGGATGCATGTGCGTGCATCCGCTACATGAGTTACGATGGCCACGAACTGAAGGCTGTCCATGAACTTGATGGCATCCTGACGGCTTCCCTTCAGGCCGAACGCAAGCACGCCGCATGAGCCGTCAGGAAGATATTTCTGAGCAAGCTCATAATAAGGGTCACCTTCAAGTCCGCAATAGCGGACCCATGCCACTTTTTCATTTTCCTTGAGCCATTTGGCTACTTTGAGGGCATTCTCACAATGACGCGGCATTCTCAGATGAAGGGTTTCAAGCCCTATGTTGAGAAGGAAGCTGTTCATCGGTGCAGGTGAACTTCCAAGGTCGCGCATCAGCTGGGAAACGACCTTTGAAATATAGGCTTTCCTGCCGAAATATTTGGTATAGACAAGCCCATGGTAGCTTTCATCAGGAGTACAGAGGCCGGGGAATTTGTCGGCATGAGCCTCCCAGTCGAAATTGCCGCTGTCTATGACGGCACCGCCAACTTGAGTGGCATGACCGTCCATATATTTTGTCGTTGAATGTGTGACGATGTCAGCGCCCCATTCGAAAGGGCGGCAGTTGATCGGAGTCGCAAATGTGTTGTCCACGATGAGGGGAACACCGTTGCTGTGGGCTATATTTGCAAATCTCTCTATATCAAAGACTTCCCCACCAGGATTGGAGATAGTTTCTCCAAACAGGCATTTCGTTTTTGGTGTGAATGCTGCCTGGATTTCTTCGTCTGTGCTGCTCTGGCTTATGAATGTGCATGAAATGCCGAGCTTTTCCAGGCTGACGCCGAAGAGGTTGAACGTTCCTCCATAGATGGAGTTGACAGAAATGATGTGGTCGCCGGCATTGCAGATGTTCAGTATGGCAAAAAGGTTGGCAGCCTGTCCGGATGAAGTGAGAACGCAGCCTACTCCACCTTCAAGTTCATTGATTTTAGCTGCCACGGCATCAACCGTTGGGTTGGCCAGACGTGTGTAGAAATAACCTTCCTTCTTAAGGTCGAACAGGTCGGCCATTTCTTCAGTGGAAGAATATTTGAATGTAGTGCTTTGATAGATTGGAAGTACGCGGGGCTCGCCGTTTTCAGGCTTCCAGCCCCCTTGCACGCAGATTGTGTCCAGATGTTTTTCCATATATGTTTTATATACTTTGAATTTCCATGAATATCGTACAAATATAATGGAAATATCTGAACATCCTAACGGAAGGGGGCACTTTCAGGCAGATGCATCAATTCATTTCATCCATCATCTTTTCTGCGACATCAAGCAAAGGAAAAATATCCTTGCGATAGCCATAAGGGTCGAATTCAAGGCCTTCATTCAGAAGTGTTCGTACCATGCCGAATGATGCGTCGCCTTTGTATCTGGACTGTTTGAGTATCATTCCGTAGGCTGCTATGCCACATGCGAAGCTGAGTTCCGAGGACATATAATCAGAAGTGTTGTATGAAATGTCCTTTGACAGAAGGATGCTTGGTGAGGAAAGGGACTTTTTATATCTGCAATCAAAGGATGCGGCAACTCCTTCAGGATTTCTGGCTGGTATTATCTCATAAAGTGCAGTGACAGTCTGCCCTGCCCCGATTTCACCTGCGTCCTTTTTGTCATTTTCAAAGTCTTCCTGAGAGATAGCCCTGTTCTCATAGCCAATAAGACGGTAACTGTCAACAACTTCCTGATTGAATTTTACCTGGACCTTGGTATCGTTGGCAACAGATATGAATTTGGACCTTTCATTT
>CAMCIE010000134.1 GCA_945874815.1 uncultured Bacteroidales bacterium | reverse complement strand
CTGAAAAGCATATGATATTCAGGTGGTGTACATCACGCTGCCACTTTATAGATTACAGTTCTTATATTTATTGACTAGGAGTTAATATTCTGATATAAAGCAATGATTAGCAGGATATTATCAAAACTTCTGCAATCTGCTCGGTTTCAGGATTGAGAGAGTGACCGACACCATGGGTCGTATGCACTCTGACGCTCAGTTTGCAGGTTCATCATCAGTTCCAGCACACGTAGAGATGATGGGCTTCCTCGGAATCGGAAACAACCCAATGGTAGGTTGTACAGTTGCATGCGCCGTTGACGTTGCTACTGCTCTCAGCAAGTAATGGTATAAATGTCATCCCGAGCATAGCCGAGGGATCTCATTGCCAAATAATTACGAGACATCCTTTCGGGGGTGTCTCTTTTTTTATGGTGTATGCCAATTATTCGTAGAAATACCTGATGTTGAAGCCGAAGGAAACGTATGGATTGAAGTCGTGACCGAGGTTTCTTTCGAGAACTTTGATGGCTTTTTCCTTGGTCTTCTCCTTGAAACTTTTGCTTTTTCTGATTTCTTCGATCAGGCCGGGAATCTGATGGGCGCGGACCATCGTGAAACCTGGTTTGAGCACAAAACTGATCGGCATATAGACTCCGTTCCCGGCATTTCGTGCCTCGCATCTGAGCACTTCTCCCTCCCAGTGGAAGAGCTGGACTTTCAGGATGCCCCAGTCGTCTTCCACGATGTGGATGTTGGCGCTGAACCTGTTCTTTGAATCAATCCATCTGATTACATCCACGAGCTTGTCTCCATATTCGTAAGTGCCTTCGAGGCTGAAAACATGGCTATTGGAGAATCTTTCTCCCCACTTGGTAGTTTCTCCATAAAGAATCTCATAAAGGTCTATCAGTTCAAATACAGAGAGTATGTTTTTCCGGACATTCTTGGGAAGTTCCTGCCCGGCTTGGACAAGCACATGGTCATAATCTTTAACCTTTGCTCCGCGTACCTCTCTTTTCAGTGTGACTGATGCTGAAAGGTCATCATTGTTGAGGCAATACTTGACAAAGGGGCCATAACCGTTGACGGCGGCTGCAAATTTTGCAAGTCCGACAGTCCCTTTTGGCAGGACTTCATTTATGACTGTAAGTCCGTGGGATGCAACGTCATAGCTTATGTCAGCTTTGTAGTTGATCTGTCTTTTCTTATTCTTCTTGCTTTGTTCCCAGAGTTTAGACAGGACGAATTTTGCCGGGTCCATGCCATCCGGAGTTACGTATGCCGCGGTCAGCATAAGAGCCTGTGGTTCAAGGTATATATCCTCTACTGTAACTTCAGAACTGCCTGTCGGAAATTCACGATATTGTGTCGTATAGCCTATTCTGGAGAACTCCAGCACGACGTTTTTCTCATTGTCGGGAATCTTCAGGCGATAGTTTCCTTCTTCATCTGTCAGCGTGCCCGTTGCAAGGGAGGGACAATAAATCATGACGAAGTCGCCTTCGAGAAGTGTTGTGTCCCTGAGGAAGACCCTGCCGGTGAACTCACGTCCCCAAGTCCCTGTCGATACTATCGACAAGATTAATAATAGTGCAATTCTTTTCATTATATACGGTTAATCATTTAAAGTTAGCAATTACTGCTAACATTGTACCCGAGCACTGGAATTAATCATTACAATGGGAGAAATAATGCATATTATTTGATATGGCTTGGATGGTGACATAGATGCCTTAAAGAAGGTTACCGAGCTCAATCTTTTCGGCACCATCATTATACAATCAAATCCAACGTTGAATTTTCCGGACAATCTTTTTTTTGTAGCAGATAAATATATTCTTGAGAATATCGAAGCAACTAAGCCCCGTGACCGAATATAGATGGCGCCTGAGGCCCGGAACTGCGTCAATCCAATTCCTTACGAAATCATTTTCCGGCTGCCTGATCAGGCAAATACCACTACCGGAACTGTCTATTGACATTGAATTCCCGGTTTGGGATGACATGATATATAGTATCTGATTCTCTGGATTGTATGATTGGAGGAACTTCAATATTTCCTCTTTATTTTTGTTTATATATGCTTCATCCTCGGATGTTTTGCAATATCTTATAAATAGGGTCGGCTGGCGGATATCGTCATATAACCTTTTTATCCTTCTGTCATATTTCTTCTGCTGGATGGGAATCTGGCTTTCCAACGGGTCAATTGCGTTGAAATCATGATAGAAATGGATATTGACCTTTGAATTGAAATATACATCAGGCCTGTTCTCCCGTGACATTGAAGCAGAGTCAAGAAAATCCCTGAAATTGTTCTCCATCAATGCAAGAACCTTTTCGAGTTCATCGTCAATTAGCCAGTCAAAAGGGTATGAGGCAGGCCGTAATCCTTTCTTTTCAAGTTCCATGGCGACACTGCAGAATGAACCTAAGGAAATTATGTGATTGAATTGTCTTTTCATAAGTACTCGATTAAACCCTCCCTGTTTGGCTTGCCAAACAAATTACATTTTGCAAATGTATATATTTTTGTGAGACGAAATTCTGAGTTTTTCAATTTCGTATACCTATAATTCCTGATTTTCCACTTTCGGGTTGGCGGGACGGCCTCGTCTCCGGGTGACCGGCTTGGCCTTGGAGACATAGACCGGAGCGCAGCTGTCGGGGATGGTGAAGCCGAAGGCCTTGCCGACCCTCTTCGCCCGGCAGCGGAACAGGTCCATTCTGTTCTTCTCCGTTATGCTCTGAGTCAGGCGGGTGATATTAGACTTGCCTGCTATGGGTGCTAGAATAATATAATTAGCGGAATCTATCTTTTAAAAATGGATTCCGCTAATTATAATAAAATGTTAAGGCCGCTGAACCAAATGATAATATATGATTGTTTATGTTGCAAAAGTGTTATCACAAGATACTTGTATAATTTGCCAAATCTCATATTTTTAAAGATATTTGCAAAAATTGAAAAAACATCATTATGAAACTTGCTGACATAATACCAGGATTATCTGTTCTGATATCGTTAGTATCCTGTACACAAACTCCAGCTCCTACGTGCATAGTTGAGGGCCAGCTGACAGGTCTGGAGGGGGACGGCTGGATATATATGACTGATAAGTGGAACGATTTTGAAGTGATAGATTCGACGGAGTACCATGATGGGCGCTTCAGATTCGAGGTGAGCGCAGAACATCCGACTTGGGTAGCCCTGCGCGATGGCTATTTTGCTGAATTTCACAGTTTTTTCAATGATTCAGGAACGATAACTCTGAACGGTTCTGCTGATGAAGCAAGGAGGTCTCATGTCGGAGGTACTCTTATGAATGACTATCTGATAGCATTGGAGGGGAAACTCGCTGAAATCATGCCCGAACAGTCATTGGTGAAGAGGATGGAGCAAATTATGGAACTCTACACTTCTGCCTTTGAAGAGAATGCCGGAAATGCATTGTCCGTCATGCTGATTCAGCAATCCGCTATCGGATTTCATCCAAGTATATTGCTTGACTATTTGGATCAGCTGCAACCATATCTGAAAGACAAGTCCTTCACACAGAATCTGAAAGATGAACTGGAAAGGCTCCTGGCAGTATCTCCTGCTATTGAAGGATGTGACGTCAAACCATACTATATTGATATGGAATATCCGGATGTCAATGGCAATATGATCAGGCTTTCCGATGTTGTGAATAACCCAAAGAACAGGTATGTATATATTGACTTCTGGGCAACCTGGTGTGGCCCATGCAGAATGTATATGGAATCTCTCGCTCAAACATACAAGAAGTATAAAGATAAAGGTTTTGAAGTATATACTGTGTCTTGCGATACGAAAACTGAGGCCTGGCAAAAATTGGTGACAGAACAGAACTTTGGATGGATAAATGTCATCGGAGGAATGAATATGCTGGAATGGAAATCGTATGTTGTTACAGGAGTTCCGACCTCCATCCTCATCGATTGCTCAACAGGACTGATTGTTGGACGAGAACTATATGAGGACTTGCTGGATTCAAAGCTACGTGATCTTTTATAATTTCTATATTCTGGGTCTGCAAATAGATTCGATGCCAACCCGAAAATCACCGTCCTCACTTACCCCGTCCACACAGCGCTGTAGGCGGTCCAGGTGCTCACGGTTCGGGCAAAATGTCCGAACCGTCCACATATTTATCATAATACCCACTGATTATTAATCATTTACGAATTTACACCGTGGACGGTGATTTTAGGGTTTGAGTGGATGGCACCGCAGCCGGCAAATACGCCGGCCGGCTGCTCAAAGCAAGCTGCGCAGCTCAGCCTAAGGGCTGCTCCGCTTGCTTTGTGCCTCAGGCGCTCTAAATTTTCGGGTGTGGAAAAATGAAAATCAACCGGGATTTTACGTTGAGCCAGGATAAGGCAACGCACAAGTGGAAGCCAAAGTCTGAATATAAGCCTATTTATGATGCTTACCCGGAATCTCGCACTCCGAAGCAGCGTGGGCAGGCCTTTGCCGGCAATATGTACAAAAATGTCAAGGACTCTAACCTGGTCTGTGCTCTTACCGGTCACAAAGAAGGCAGCAAAGCCTTCAACCGTTACCGCATGATTGACGAGGAAACCAATCGCCAGACTATGTCGTATTTGGAGTAGGGAATTGAAATTGTTTTATAACTTTGAGCAAAATATTATGGATATGACATTAGAGGAAATATTGAGGTTGAGAGATATGGCTGAACATACAGGTGTTCAGTTCAAGGAGCGTGTGACGAAGGAAAATAAGTCTGAGGTCGCTGCTGAGATGGTTGCTATGAGTAATACTCGTGGCGGAATGCTCGTTGTGGGAATTGATGATAAGACAGGAAGGCTTAATCCGTTGTCATATAAAGAGACGCAGGAAGAGACAGCCCTGTTGGGTAATTTGGCTACAGATAATGTCATCCCTGGTATTTTGGTTGATATTGTTAATGTTCAGGCAGAAGGTGGCACTCTTGTAGTTGCAACCATAAAGCAAGGCTTAAACAAACCATAT
>CAMCIE010000133.1 GCA_945874815.1 uncultured Bacteroidales bacterium | reverse complement strand
GAAGTGACCTATGATGCCGCCAAACAGGAGATGGTATTCGTCCTTGCAAACGAAGAAGCTGAGGTAAGGATACCAGTCGTGAACGATTTTGACATGGAGATTGAAGGCTATTCGCCTGGCGCTCAGATTCTTCTTGGCCAGACTTTAAGGTATAAGGCAACTCTTGCCGGAGTGTCTCAGATGATGTTCCGGGTGCCTGAGGGATGGAGTGCAGAATATGCGGATGGAGTTCTGTCTGTGACGTCAGGACGAGGCTGCACGGAAGGGGAGTACACCGTCGAAGTGATTGTTGTATCCGAAGACGGCCTTCTGAAGCGTATCGACTTGACTTTCAACCTTAAGGCTGAGTATTGGACTGAGGCATACTGCAAGGTTTTCAATGACTTCCTTGCCAAGAATCAGGACAATGTACTTCTGGATTATTCATACGCCGGCTATCAGCATGGGGAGATTGCTCCCGCTGAGGCAGCCACCCTTGGATACAAGGTCTATGATGTAACAGACTACGGTGCGGTCCCCAACGATGGCAAGTCGGATAGAGAGGCGTTTCTGGCTTGCCTGAAAGCTGCGCTCGGCGTCAATTATAGTGTAAACGCAAACAATATAATCACTTTCGACAGCAAGGATAAAGCCAACGCCATTGTATATTTTCCTGAAGGTGAATTCATCCTGCACACTGCAGAAGATGATGTCCCTCTCGAAGGCAAGAGCCCGAGTCAGACAATCCAGATCAGGTCAGGCAATTTTATCTTACGTGGAGCAGGCAGGGACAAGACCACAATCGTGATGCAGGATCCGAACAAGCCTTTGGACGAGAATGTGCTGTATAGTTCTCCTGCCATGATAGAACTGAAACACAATAGCGGACTTTCTGAAATCACAAAGGTCAGCGCAAATGCGCCCAAAGGTTCATACTCGGTTCAGGTTGAATCTACAACTGGTTTAAGCGAAGGACAATGGGTGTGTCTGACAGTTGTCAATAATGACCCTGCCTTTGTCAAGGCTGAACTTGAGGCTGGAAATCCAACGGCGGCTGAACTTGCGAACATGACCAATATCGTAGGCACGGGAGTTCAGGTCTATGACTATCACCAGATCAGATCCATCAGTGGCAACACAGTCACTTTCGTGGAGCCTGTAATGCATGAAGTCGATCTGCGGTACACGGCTTTCACCGGAGCCCAAAACTACAACTGGCGCATTGATAAATATCCTCACTATGAGAATGTCGGAGTTGAAGACCTTACATTCAAAGGCAATTCCAAAGAAGGTTTTATCCATCACGGAAGCTGGCAGGATGACGGAGCCTACAAACCGGTGAACATGACCAGACTGACCAACTCATGGATGCGCAGGGTAGGCTTTGTAAGTGTCAGCGAGGCGTCTTCCCTGACCAATTGCGCCAATTGCTCAGTCTATGACATAACATTCAGCGGCAACAGGGGACATTCCTCCATCCGTTCTCAGGTATCTTCAAGGATATTCATCGGAGCAACCACAGACACCGCTTCCGGAGCCATGATTGACAACCCTTCCACCTTTATGGAAAATGCCGGACAGTACCATGCTGTGGGAGTATCGAAACAGTCCATGGGTACCGTCCTGTGGAGGAATGTCTGGGGCGATGACAGTTGCTTCGAGTCCCATGCCACACAACCTCGAGCTACCCTGATTGACTGCTGCAAAGGCGGTTGGATGAGGTGGCGCCAGGGAGGTGACCAGGTACAGGTACCGAATCACCTTGCCGACCTGACTGTATGGAATTTCGAATCAACAACAGACCAGCCTGGTACCTTCATCTGGTGGGACCACAATAGTCTCTGGTGGAAATTCCTGCCTCCGATTGTGGTAGGATTCCATGGCAAGGCAACAACCTTCGACCAGGAACAGACCCTCCTGGACAGCAGCAACGGCACGCCTGTCGAGCCGGAATCACTTTATGAAGCCCAGCTCAAAGCCCGTCTGGGAGCAGTCCCTGCATGGCTTACAGCACTTAAGAAATAACAAAAAAACAACCAATAACATGAAAAAGATATTATCATTTATTCTTTTCACTGCACTATTTGCAGGCATTATGTCTTCCTGCTCTGATATCGCGCAAATCGAACAGAGAGTGGACGAACTGGAAAACAGGGTTACTGCACTTGAAAATCAGGTGAAATCCCTCAACTCAAACATAGAGTCTCTGCAGGCTCTCGCATCAGGAGGAATCATCAGCAATATAAAGGAAGAAGACGGTGTTTATACCATCACCCTCGGTGACGGTCGCACCATCACCCTCACCCAAGGCAGTGTCGGAGTTGCCAATGCTCCGGTCGTTTCGATTGACAAGGACGGCTATTGGATGGTTGACTACGGCACAGGTGCTGAGTACATCCTCGTAGGCGGACAGAAAGTCAAGGCTGTCGGTTCAGACGGCGTGACTCCAATGTTTGGTGTTGATGCAAACGGTTATTGGACAGTAAGTTATGATGGCGGAAAGACCTTTTCACAGGTTAAGGGTACCGATGGCAATCCTGTAAAAGCTATTCCGGAGGGAGGAGCTCAGGACAAATGGTTCAACGACGTAAAGGTTGAAAACGGCAAACTCATCGTTGTAACAAAGGATGGCAAGACTTACTCTCTTCCTGTCGTGGCAGACTTTATCTGCTCAATCAGCAATGCTGAGGAAGTTGTGGTATTCAATGCTGGTGAAACCAAGAATTTCACCGTCACTATGAAAGGAGTTGCTTCTGCAATGGTGACTGCTCCCCAGGGATGGACTGCAAGCCTGAGCGAAACAACACTTTCTGTAACAGCTCCGGGGGCTTCTACCAAGGCAGTATCAGCTGACAGCAAGACTGATGTTTGCATCCTCGCGATTTCTGCAACCGGCTTCTCGTCCATTTCAAAGGTCAAGGTTCAGCTTAGCGATGTACCTGTTGTAGTGAACCCTGCTGCAACGGTTGTATTTGAGTCAGCTGATGTCAATGCCTTGATTTTCAAGGTTTCCGTTATCGATATTACAGAATGGAAATACATCATTCAGGCATCTTCAGAAGCTGCTCCTGCTGCAGAAAAGATTGCAGCTGAAGGAAAAGCCGGAACAGGCAGCACAGTCACAGCAGAAGGCCTTGCACCTGACACCGAATACACTATCTATGTTCTTCCAATCAACGGAGATACTCTCGGAGAAGTCGTTTCGGCTTCCGGAAAGACACTTCCGGAGCCAGAGCCTGAGTTCCCGGGCCTCTATGGCAAATACATGAAGGGTGAGGACATTGCTATCGGTGGACTTACCATCAACAAGACTACCCATCCGGATGCACATTATATCACTGCGGAGAGCGAGAACAAGGAAATCGGAACGGCAGGAGTATATTTCATTGACCCGGCTGTGACAGATGCAACAATTTCTGCCGGCATACTCAATACTATCGTTACATCCAACACAGAGGCAAGAGTGACAGTATCCCGTGCAGGACAACTTACCGTAAAAGCTACTGAAAATGAGGATTATTTCTATATGTACAATGTGAAATACGTGACTGGCATGACTGCAGCTTCCGGCAATATGATGGGAGCCAACGGTGATGCTGAAAAGACCTTTGTCTTTGAAACAATTTCATTCGAAAATTGTGAATTTGAATTGCCAAAGGATTATAACTTCATGTATTCTCAGTACAATATTGCAAGTTTCAGCATGATTGACTGCGATGTCAAACTCCATGCAAATTCGGCTGAAAAGAATATCCTGTCAACTAATACCAACAATGAGACAGAATATGCTCTTACCTTCAAGAACAACATCTTCTACTGCACTGACGGCGATCTTACAGGTTTCCAGATATTCAAGAACAACAATGCAATCATCTCGTCTGCCGAGATTACAAAGAATACATTTGCAAAAGTTTATGCCAAAGCTGCAAACGGATATTTTGCTGCAAAACACATTGCCACAGCAAACGTAGTCAGCAACTTGTTCTACCTTCCTGATTATGCAGCACTGGTTAAGGATAAATATACAGGTATCCTCTATCCTACAGACAAAAATGCTGCTGGATTTACAATCAAATCCAACCTCGCATGCTATGCCAACTCAGTTCCTTCACAGAGGCTGAAATGTAATTACTATGCAAATGATGGAAGCGGTGAATTGTACAACAAGAATGAGAATCCATTTGCGACAGAAGACTTCACAAACGGTATCTTCACCCAGGTAGAAACATACAAATCATTCGGCGCGCAGAGATAGTGCTGGCATAATTCATTTGTCACGAGAACAGGATTTACTATGAATCTTGTCCTCGTGACTTTTTTATTGTACCTTTGTTCATAGGCAACAGCTGATACAGATACAAATTCTTTATTTATCACGTTGGGTTAAACCACCTGATACAGGAACATAAAGGCGATAATACTATATGACAGAAGACAGGCTTTTGCAGATAGTTGAATTCTGTAAACTCATTGATAAAGAGAAATTTGTGCAGCGGCGCACCTACCTTTCTGACGGAGAGCGTCTGGAGAACGATGCGGAACACGCATGGCACATGGCCGTGATGGCACTCCTGCTTTCAGATTACGCCAATGAGAAAGTGGATGTGCTGAAGGTGGTGAGCCTTCTCCTTGTGCACGACCTCGTGGAGATTTACGCTGGGGATACCTTCGCATACGACGAGGAGGGGAAGAAGACACAGCGGGAGAGAGAACTGGCCGCCGCCGACAGGCTGTACTCCCAGCTTCCGGAAGATCTGGCAGGGAAGATGCGTGCTCTCTGGGACGAGTTTGAGGACTGGGGCACTGCCGAATCGAAGTTCGCCCACACCCTTGACAACTTCCAGCCCCTTCTCCTGCAGCATGCCAGCTGTGGTCGTGCCTGGAGGGAAGGCGGACGCAAACTCTCCCAAGTGCTGGAGAGGAACGCCCGTTCATCCGAAGGCTCATTGAAGCTATGGGAATATGCCCGCGAAAATTTCATCCAACCAGAAATCGACTCCGGCAACCTCACCGACGACGTTGACTGATGC
>CAMCIE010000132.1 GCA_945874815.1 uncultured Bacteroidales bacterium | reverse complement strand
CGAGTTCATTGACATATTCGGCGAGACCATGATGAGGGATTTCATGCGTTGTGCCGTTTCTTCTGCCCTGGATGTGAAAATTGAGGATAACCTTTCCACTTTGGTAAGCTTCAATGAGGTGACTCCGGATGCAGTCTTTGCGACCGTTGCCATTGCATTGGATGCCAATCAGATACCTGCAGAGCATATTGCCCGTGTTGATTTGTCTTTGAAGGAAGTGCCAGATGACGCCAAGAAGGCATCTGCCAAGATTGAAATAAACAATTCAAGAGTCAGTGCCACAGCATTTTGGTTCGATGTTACTCTTGATGCCAATGCCACATCAATGTTCTATGATGTAATACCTGCTTCAAAGGCTGATGAATATGCTCAGGCAGATGAAGCCACTAGGACGGCATACGTTAAGGAACTTGCTTATGGCGGATTTGGCGTGAAGAACGAGAATTTCCTCTTTGATTCAGAAAATGAAAAACCTGTAGGCTCAAGTTTCACTGCAAAGAATGAATTCATGTTTGATCTCCAGCCTGAATCTGAATATAAGGTGGTATTCTGTGCCAAGAACGTGTTCGGTGAACTTTCCGACCTGATGCTCTCCGATGTCATTACCACCAAGGCTCTTGTCATGGATGATCCGGACAAATGTCTCTGCAACGATGATTTCGTCTTCGAACTTAAGGATGTGACCCGTGACGGATGGAAATATTATGCTGAATATGACTGGAATGACATGGCTATGATCCGATTCCAGATCGTATATCCCGATGTGGTCGATTCTCCATATCAGAGCCATGAAAATCCGGGAAGCCGTGAGGAACTTCTCACCTATCTGTTCGGAACAAACGGTGAGTACAGTACTCCTAACGCCAATTCATGGTGGGCTCTTCCTTCAGGTGTGGATTATCTGGCATATTATGGATATCTTTCAGGTGTTGAATATGTTGTGGCATGCTGCGCTGAGGATATAAACGGAGTGCTCGGCCCTGTGACCCTCCACAAGGTGACTACCCGTGAGGTGAAACCTGGTCCGAATCCTTCAATGAACATTGATGCGAAAATCAGTGCCGACGGAAAGACTCTTACATGCAATATAACATCAAATGAAGACAGCAAGCAGATCAAGTATTTTGCTTCTTCAGAGGCTTCATACAATGATCTTGGCCTGCACAAGCTCCTTCCGGAGAATGACCCGAGGGAAGAATATGAATATTCGGACTATATGAAAATCTGGGAGAATTATGCCATCACTCTTGGCCTTCAGAGTGGAAACACTTCTGTAATAGCTAGTTATGATGTGGATCCGACTTCTGATGATTTCCTCCTTGTCGGTGCCATTGCCATCGGAGAGAAAGACGGTGAGGACTGCTACAGTGACTTCGGCTATGTCATCTATTATAAAGGAGAACTCCACCAGCTGTCTGAATACAGAACAAAGTAGTACTATCAATAAACAATAACTTATGAATTTCAAAACAATCCCCGCATTGGGCAGAATCATTGGCAAGGCCGTGATTGCAGCCGCTTTGGCTTGCCCCGTGATGTTCACGTCATGTGCAAAATTTGCGTATGATGACAGCGAACTTAAAGAGTCCATCAAGGATCTCAATGACAGACTTACCGCCCTTGAGCAGAAGATGAATGAGCAGATTGCTGCACTTACGTCTCTGGTAAACAGCAAGACAACCGTTACAGAGGTCTCTACTGACCAGAGTGGCAACACTGTCATCACTCTTTCTGATGGCAGGACCATCACTGTTTATCCTGAAGCGGATATTCCGGACCTTTCAGGCCTTTCATTCATCACTGTTAAGCAGGAGAATAGTGTATATTATTGGGCAATAGGAGGTTATGGTACTGAACCTGAATTCCTTCTGATTGACAGAAAGAAGGTTCCCGTATCTTCAGCAACACTCGAAGGCAAGATTGAAGGTGGGAAATATTATGTTTCCATCGACGGTGGCAAGACATGGGTCGAGACTGGCATCGAGCCGAAAGAGGAAGTCAAAGTATTCATATCTTACGACCAGGATGAGGACTATGTATATCTTACCCTTGCTGACGGTTCTGTAATCAAGGTTGCAAAGGACAAAGGTGTATCATTCGCAATATTGGCAGGAAAACAGCATTTCGAATATGGTCAGACCAAATCTGTCAAACTCGAAATGAGTGGCGTGAAAGACTATACAGTGACTGAGAAACCTGACGGATGGAAGGTGGCTGTCAGCGGTACTTACCTCAATATTACCGCACCAGCCGAGGATGCTGCTGAGCTTGAAGGAACTATCAAGGTTCTCGCTACTTTTGCAGAGGCCTCTCCGGTCATTGCAAGAGTGGATGTATCCGTATCAGAGGCGGATTTCACCGTTTCATTGAAAGGAAGCACCGTATCTTTCATACTCGCTGAGAAGAATGTTGACAACTATGATTATGCCGGCTATGTTTATGGCGTTGCAACCAAGGCAGAGTTCTCGCTTGACTATGCCGTTGATTATTTCAACAACAATACGAGGATTCAAACAAATTATGACGGCATGACGACCACGATCGAAAAGCTCCTCGGAGAATCATACAATCCGGATGAGTCTTATGTGGTGTTCGCATCTAATTACAAGGATTCATATTGGGATGGTTCATACTCGGCAAGTGACATACAGTTTGTAACCTACAGCCCTCTCAAGGTCAACGTTGTCATCACTCCGACCCTTGACAATGCCAATGTGAAGGTAACATTCTCCGGTTGTGACGGTTTCTATGCAGGCTTGCAGGTAAAGCAGTATTTCGTTGCCGAGGATGTACTCTATGATTTGGGCTCTGATTGGGGGCCTTCACTTTGCACAACATCCTACGAAGGCCCGGCAGGAATGATTTGCGGCGGTTATATGGGAACGCTTCAACAAGCGACAGAATATGTGCTCTGGCTCGTACCGTTCGATGAGTCAGGAGAATATACCGTAGAGTCTTGCAGGATCTATGAATTCTCTACATTGTCAATAAGCCTTGGCGGTTCATTGGCGGCACCGTCTATTAAGCTCACCCAGGATCCTACTTTTGATCAGGTGGCAGCTGAAATCGCCACAGTATCAGGAGCATACAGGACTTATGCCAAAATCTTCACAAAAGATGAAGTGCCATCTGACGAACTCGAACTTGTAAAGAAAATTGTTTCGGGACAATCTGCTGATTCCAGCGCTTCTTCTTTCAGGATAAACAGGACTTGGCTCAATCCTGGCACAGAGGTAGTCGTTGCTGCGGTTGCCGTAAGTGAGGATGGCAAGGCAGGCCAGATTGCAAAATATGAGACTGCAACCAAGTCACTTGCATTCTCTGATGCCCTCAAGGTTACAGCAGAAGTCAAATCTGTAGGCATGACCAATGCTTCTGTAAAATTGACTTTCGAAGGCAATCCGTCAACCATCCGTTATGTCAACACTTATGACACTTACGGACTTGATGATATTGAGAACCAGCTTGCAATGGAAGGCAGATGGGATATCCAGACAGTTGAAATAGCATCTCTTACCGACAATACAGTCGAGTTGACCGGACTTACCTTGTCAAAGGAATACTCATTCTTTGTCATTGCCCTTGATGCTGAAGGCAATATGTCCCACATGGCAAAGGCAACTTACACACCGTCAAGTGACATTGTCTATATCAAGAAGAGCAAGGAAGACTGGGCATTCGGACAACCGTCTATAAATAATGAAGTTTGGGGTGACGATGCTTGGGTATATGTTGAAAATTCCTGGGTTCCATCACGTTCAGGATGGTATCCTCAATCAACCGACCTCACAGTTGATTTGACAATGCCGGCTGAATGCAAGAAGGCTTATGTGCTTGTTGACCAGCCTGAGTATCACACTACCAAGTCTGAACTTCAGATGTCCGACTGGGTTGTTGCCAATGGTACCGTATATACTGAGTCCGGCAAGGTAAGCAATGAATATGTCAATGAATCCACTCATATCTATATCGTGTGGGTTGATTCAAATGACAAACATCACACTTTCTACGAGTACGTTCCAACATTCCCTGAACAGCCGACAGGCAAACCTGAACAGGGAGAGTAATTTTCAGAGTAGTATATTTTCATAATGGACAAACTTAGACTTATTTCAATCCTTATTGCTCTTTCCGCTCTTTTTTCGTGCAACAAGCCGGAAAATGACAAGCCAGGCTTTTCGAATGTGAAAAACCCGAGGGAAGAACAGATGATTTCCGTTTTCGGAGAGACCATTTCGGTGACTTTCGACGCTTCGGCAGCCTGGACTGCAGACATCGAGTGTGATGGAAACTGGGCGCAGATCAAGAATATGACTGGCAATGACAAAGCTGGCAGGGGAGGTGTGAAAATCCAGTTCGAGAAGAACCCTGCACAGCAGACCCGTTCTGCAGTACTTTTCGTGACTGTTGAGGGGTATGCCCGTGAACAGATGGCTGTATTCGATCAGTCTTCCGGCACAGAGGACAATGCCATGGATACTTACTTGATTGCGGAGATGAACAAACGTCTTTCCACAGAATATCTCTGGGCTGAGGAATACAATAAGATTGAAAAGTCTGATGTCCCTTATGATGAATATCTGTACACCAACCTTATCAAACTCGGAGACATCAACATCGAGGATGGTGGAAAATACAGGGATTATTCTTCAAATGCCGGCCAAAGGTACATTTACTCGTATATCAGTGAGATTACAGGCACAAAGGCTGATGAACTTGCTCCGACTTACGGACTGGGAATAGGCCCGATCATGGCATCAAAGTATGACAATAATCCTTCGTCACAGAAAGTTGGTCTCATCCTGGGTTATATCTACCGTGGCTCTCCTGCTGAAGCGGCAGGTCTGACAAGGGGAGATATAATCTGGAATGTGAACGGAAATGACATCACTTACGACAATTATCAGAGCTATATGTCGCAGTTGTTCTATACCCCTTCCGGAACATATAAGTTCAAATATTCGCGTTATGTCCTGAAGGGGGATACGTATTCATTCACAGAGAACAATACTGCGTCCGTGACGGCTGCTTCCTATGGTTATGACCCTGTACTTTTCGGTGCAACTATTTCAAACAG
>CAMCIE010000131.1 GCA_945874815.1 uncultured Bacteroidales bacterium | reverse complement strand
GGCTTCAACTGCAAAAGCAGTTGCGTTATGCATGAGGGAGGTACCATAATCGAAGTTGATTGCAAGAATGGCCTCAGTTGTCTGTGCATCATAAGAAGAGAATAATGCAGCATAGTCAAGATCAGGATTTCCTGTTGAATAAAGTTTGAAAGGACCATTGTCCATCAACTGTTCAGCAGCCTTGTAAGCCTGCTCAAGATAGTATGCAGAATCATGCTCCCACTCTGGTTTCTGAAGATTGTGATACTTCCTGTATGTTCCTTCATAGAGACAGAAACGTGATTTGAATGCCATTGCAGCCCATTTGGTAGCCCTGTAATTTTTCCCACCGTAAGAATCAGGAAGATGTTCGATTGCATAGTCAACATCCTCAATCATCTTCTGCATAATAAATTCACGGCTGTCCCTTGGTGCCTGAAGTACAGGATCACTTGAACCTGGCTCATGGTCAACCCAAGGCACATCACCGAAACGCTGAACTTTGTCGAAGTAGAAATATGCCCTGAAGAAACGGCTGAGAGCAGTATATTGTTCAGCTGCTACTGGGTCTTCACACTGCAAAGGAATATAATCCAGGCATGTGTTGATACGTCTGAGGTCACCCCATGACCATCCGCCGCCAGAGGCAGGAACAGTACGGTTGCTACCACCTTTCACCAAGTTTGAAGGATCCTGGTGAACATACTGGTCACTCTGCTCATTGTAGATATTCTTAGGAAGCAGGTTATTATAATATGGGTTGGTAAATAGCTGCAAGTCAGTGGCATTCTTGAAGAAAGTCTCAGGACTGAGCTTTGACTGAGGTTCCTTGTCCAGAAGTCCACAGGCGCTGAATGCAAACGCAGCTGCAGCAATAATCAATATATTCTTTTTCATATTATTCATTGGATTAGAATGTTATGTCAATACCGAACATATAAGTTTTCTGCCAAGGATAAAACATTCGGTTGTAGTCATTGTTGCTGCGGTTGAATGCTGCCTCAGGATCGATGTAGATGCTGTTCTTCTTGAATGGAGACCAATAGTGGATGTTCTCACCTGAGAAGTAAAGACGAATCTTGTCGATACCGATCTTCTTGGTAGCTTTCTGAGGAAGAGTGTATCCGACTGTCAAGTTCTTGAATCTGAGATAGCGGATATTCTGCAGATAACGTGTATTGACCTTATTGAGCTGTGCACCACCATCGTATGCCAGATATGCGATAGGACGTGGGAAGTATGCATCAGGATTCTCAGGGCTCCAGCAGTTCTGGAGGAGGTCCTTAGGAAGGTAAGAACACATTGGCTGGCTGAAAGGTCCCCAGAATGCGAATGACCTTACGTGCGGATACCAGTAGTGGTTACCAGTTCCCTGGAAGAATGCAGAAATGTCGAATCCTAAGTAATCAAGGCTGAGGGTGAAACCGTACTGGAGTCTTGCGAGGGAGTTGCCGATGATCTTGCGGTCGCCTGGTTCAGCCACGTTGTTCTGACCTATGCTGATCTTTCCGTCACCATTGATATCCTCATATTTAAGGTCACCTGCACCCCATCCGCCAACTTTGTCAAGCTTACCCTTCACATAAGAAAGGTCAACTTCAGCAGCGTACGCCTTAGCTTCTTCATCGCTCTGGAAGAGGTCATTGGCAACGAATCCCCAGATTTCACCAAGCTTCATACCCTCATAATATGCCTTCGCGAAGGTCTTTTCCTTGTTCTCATATTTGGTAATTTCAGAGTCATATACGCTGATCATACCTTTGATACCATATCCGAAAGGATGTCCACCGAGCATGAACTGGTCTTTCCAACCGAGAGAGAACTCAAGACCTTTAGTACGGAGGTCTGCGGTGTTCTGTTTAGGCGCATCAGCACCATAAACTGCAGGAAGCTCGTAACCGTCTGTAAGCATGTTCTTGGTATCGCGGATATAAGCCTCACCAGTGAACTGAAGTCTGTTCTTGAACATGTCAAGATCGAGACCAAGGTTCCATTGCTGAGAGGTCTCCCAAGTAAGGTCAGCTGAGTTAGGAGCAGAGATACTTGCATATTTTCCGACTGTACTGCCTTCTCCGAAGTTGTAGTATGCAAAGTTCTTGATTTCAATAAGACGGTAAGCTATATCGTTTGCGACATTCTGGTTACCAAGGGTACCGTATGATGCACGGATCTTAAGGTTGTCAACAGTGCTCTTTGCAGGAGCGAAGAAAGGCTCCTCTGAAATACGCCATCCGAGTGATCCAGAAGGGAAGAAGCCCCATCTGTGGCCTTTTGCAAAACGTGATGTACCGTCATAACGGCCTGAAATTTCAAAGAGATAACGTCCTGCATAGTCATAGTTTATACGACCGAAGAAACCCATGAGAGCATAAGCTGTACGTCCTCCTGAAGTAGCCATCACCGTAGCACCGTCTGAATTGGTACCCACGAGGTTAAGGTCGGAGAGGTTCTCTGTAAGAAGGTAGTCTCCGCTTGCACCTACAGTTTTTCCTTCCTGACTTTCATAGTTCCATCCAGCCATTACTGTGAGATGGTGTTTGTCAGCGAATGTATTCTCGTAAGTAGCAAAGACATTGGATGCATAGTAGTTGTAAGTAGCGATGCTTTCTTTGAGTTGGTCGAGACCCGCGCCACTATCATACTTTTCGATGTCTGCCTCAGGATATCTTCTGTAAGTAAAGTTGGTAGTTCTGCTTGTATTCCTGTTCTGGTGGAATCTGTATGTAAAGTTTGCCACAATTGAAAGGCCCTTCACAGGAGTGATTGTAAGTTCAGAGGTATTCGCAAAATCGGTCTTTCTCTGAAGGTTGGTATTCTTAGCTTCGCCATATACAATGTGACGTCCGTTACCTACGGCATAGTCCGAGTTGAAGAAATCTTTCAATTTGTAAATCCAACTACCGTCAGGGTTCTGCATAGGGAAAATCGGAAGGGCGTGTGAAGCTGTGTATGCGATAGCGTTCTGGATATCACCAACTCCGATGAAATCGTAGAGAGAGCTGTAGAATGAAGTATTGTTGCTGAACTTCATGTACTTGTTGATGTTGAAATCAATCTTTGAACGGAGGTTGTATTTGGTGAATACATCAGGGCGCTGTTTGATGATACCCTGCTGACGATCATAACCACCTGATACAAAATACTTCACATTCTTTCCACCACCTGAAACGGAGATGTTGTGCTGTTGAACAGGATGCTGGTCATTGAAGAGCATATGCCACCAGTCGTTATTACCGTAGTAACGCCACTGTCTGAGACCGTTGACCGTGCGCTCAACAACCCAAGGACGGTCCGGGTTCTCAGTTACATCATTGACACGGGCAAGGAGCTGCTGCATGTCATACTCATCATATTTCACATATTTGTTTCCTTCTGAATTCATACGGAAAACGTTGTGAGTATATACTGACCAGTAACCACTTGTTTCATAATCAGTTGAAGTTGTAGGTTCCTCCCATCCGAAGCGGCCGCTGTAACGTACTGTAGCTTTTCCGTCCTCAGATTTTCCGCTCTTGGTTGTGACGAGAATCACACCGAATGCTGCACGTGCACCGTAAACGGCTGCTGCAGCGGCATCCTTGATGACAGAAATGGACTCAATATCGTTAGGGTTTACACGGTCAAGATCACCTACAGCTCCGTCAATGAGGACGAGAGGGTCGGCACCGTTGATTGATGTATAACCACGGACATTGATTGATCCTGTCGAACCAGGGTTACCAGATGATGTACTGATGTTAAGTCCCGGTACAGAACCCTGAAGCATTGCTGATACAGAGTGTGAAGTCCTGTTTTCGAGAGACTTGGAATCAACAGACGTGATGGCACCTGTCAGGTTCACCTTTTTCTGTGTACCATAACCGACTACGACTGTCTCCTCCAGAAGCATGTTGTCTTCTTCAAGAGTGACGACAATCTTGGATGTTCCTTCCGGAACTGTCGTGTTGACGGTTACGTAACCCATGCAGGCCACTTCAAGAGTGACATTTCCTGTAGGAATTTTCATTGAGAATGTTCCATCTGGATCTGTCACAGTACCCTGCCTGGTACCTGCGACCAACACGGACGCTCCGATAACCGGCTGCTGCTGAGCATCAAGAACTGTTCCTGACACAGCTCTGTTCTGTGCATTCGCGCTCAATATGCCCGAAAGCGCCAGCAACAGAGTTGCAGCAATAGTTTTAATGAATCTCATAAAAATTAGTTTAGTTAATATTGATGTGTTTGATTATGTTTGTCAATGTGCTTGGATTTCTCCATGCGCTTCGCTTAGTCGAAATGACAAGTAATGTCATGTAGGGCAAAGTCGAGACATCTGTCAACGACTATAGGTTTCGACGTTGAACGGCTTAGGTCTGGTCATTGTTTCAGTGTAAATATTTCCGAAATTGTCAGTAACCTTGATTTCAAGGGTTGAAGTGGCACTTGAAGCGGTCACCATCCATAAATGGCCGCAACTTTTAGTCGTAAATGAATCTTCCTGAGTCTTGCCCGAAGTTGGCATATAGGTAAGGATGTGGAGAGGATCCCTGTATGAACTACCACCGGACTTTGTTACTGTCAATGGTTTTCCATCCTCCGTCACTTCGATGTTCCAACCCGGACCATAGTTCCAGACATTCAGGTAAACTTCATTGGCATTGTTGGCAGTTTTCCAATTGCCTGCTACAGCATCGAAAACGGCTTTCTGCTCTGCCGACTTGTCCGGAATGTACATCTCAGTCGTGAGGTGGATATTATTTCGGTCGTAGCTGCGGAACTGAATATTCTCATCCATTCCAATACCTTTGAACTGCCATTTGAAAGTTGTCCCTGCAATATCGAAGATTTCATATCCTCCCGGTGCTCCGTCAGTTCCGATATGTACCTTGCCATCCGATTTATATATGCAATCCCACCAGTCCGCGCAAACTGCACCGCAGTTGTGGTCATACCAGTTACCTGACTGCCTGTTTGCTGTCTGATGGGTATGCCCTGTGAAGAAATGCACCTGGTCAAAACCTGCAAAGCAGTTGAAAAGAGCAGTCCTGTTGGCTTCTGTATCGAGGTTGGATGTAGTTGCATGCATGGAAACCACGACAGGAGAAGATTTCGAAACGAAAGAAAGATCC
>CAMCIE010000130.1 GCA_945874815.1 uncultured Bacteroidales bacterium | reverse complement strand
AGTCAAACAAGGCGGGCCGAAGGAATCTGCTTCTCGCCAAGGACCTGGACCACAGCACATTGATGCGCATAGACCAGCTTCCTCTTGCCAAGGAGGGACGATATAAGAGCGATCTGAAGAAAGACAAGCATATGACCAGGCAATACCCTTACGGGGACCTTGCCGGACGTCTGATTGGAGATATTACCGTGGATAAGGACAACCCGGAAAGGAACAGGTTCGTGGGAGTCGAAGGCCAATATGACTACATTCTCCATGGAAAGGAAGGAGTTGAATGGATGAAAAGGACCGACCATGGAAGGATTGCCGACCCGGACAGTACCTCCGTCAGGGTGGAAGACGGTCTGGACATAAGGACTACCATCAACATTGACATGCAGGATATTGCCGACAGGGCGCTCAGAAAGCAACTTGAAGCAGATGAGGGAATTGAAGGAGGATGTGTCGTAGTGATGGACGTGAAGACAGGAGCCATAAAATCCATGGTCAACCTGTCAAGGAACAAGAAGGGAAAGATCGGAGAGTATTTCAACATGGCGGTGGGAAGAGCCGGCGAACCCGGTTCGATTTTCAAGTCAGTAACTCTGTCCATCCTGCTTGAAGACGGGAAGGTAGGGCTTGATACCGAAATCGAAACCAACGGCGGTGTGATGAAGGACATGAAGAAAATTCCGAGGGACGAGAGCATATTAAGGTACGAAAGGAACACTGGCAAGAAAACAATCAGCGTGCTGGACGGATTCAAAAGATCGTCGAACTATGTGTTCCGTACCCTGGTGATGGACAATTACCGGAACCAGGCCAAAGACTATGTCAGCAGGCTGTATGAATACAAGCTCAATGACTCGTATAAATTCGACCTGGTCGAGAAAGGAGGAACAGTATCCTCGCTCCCGGATCCGGAAAGCAAAGGCTGGACAATTACCGACCTGGCCTCGATAGCCATCGGATATACTGTGAAAGAGACACCTTTGAATATAGCTATGTTCTATAATGCCATTGCAAACAAAGGCAAGATGATGAAGCCATATCTCATTGATGCTCAGATGGATGAAGGAAAAGTTGTAAAACGGTACAAACCGGAGATACTGAACGGCTCGCTCTTCTCCAAGGCCACGGCTGACACCCTGACAAGGGCACTGACCATGGTCACCCTCGAGGGAACTGCCTCCAGGCTGAAAAATGCGAAATGCGTCGTTGCAGGAAAGACCGGAACAGCCCGCCTCGTGCTCCCGAAAGAGGAAAGAGGAGGAAGCAAAGACCCATACAAGACCATCGACGGACACAGGAAGTTCCAGGCGACATTCGTCGGTTTCTTCCCGGCTGATGAGCCCAAATATACGGCGATTGTCACCATATACACCAACCTTACCCGAAGCGAAAGCTACGGCGGAGGCAACATCCCGGCGAAAGTATATAAGGAGATTGTGGATGATTTGTGGTCGCTGGACAGCGGATGGGGCAATGAGCTGAGCGAGACAGGGAAAGTTCCCCAGATGAAAGGAGAATATATCGGAACGGGGGAATATTCCGGCGGAGGCGTTCCCAATCTGATCGGAATGGGACTTATGGACGCGATATATGCCATAGAAAACAATGGATACAGATGTTCTTACAATGGCATCGGACATGTTTACAGACAAACTCCCCAGGCCGGGACAAAGGCCGGCAAGGGAGAGACGGTTGAAATTGAATTGAGATGATACTTGACAAAATACTTCAAGGGTGCGCTGTCGGATCGGTGCAAGGAAACATCAGGACTGAGGTTCATTCCATCTGCAATGACTCAAGGAAGGTGGTTCCGGGCGCTTTGTTCATTGCTGTCAGGGGATATGCAGTGGACGGACATGATTTCATGGCTTCGGCGGTGGAAAAAGGAGCGTGCGCCATCGTATATCAGGACGAAAGTGCACTGGAACAGTTGCAGGGAAAGGATCTGTCTGAAGTCGCTTTGGTGAAAGTCGCTTCTTCAAGAAGCGCGCTTGCCACGATAGCTTCCAATTTCTATGACAGGCCTTCCGAGAAACTGACACTCGTGGGAATCACCGGCACAAACGGCAAAACCACCACAGTGACACTGCTGTACAGGCTTTTCACCATGCTCGGATACAATTGCGGATTGCTCTCTACCATAGCGAATTACGTTGGAAGCAAGATGACCGAGGCAGTAAACACCACCTCCGACCCGATCACCATCAATTCCCTGCTTGCGGAGATGGTGGCACAGGGCTGTGCCTACTGTTTCATGGAAGTAAGTTCAATCGGAGTTGAACAGGAAAGAGTGGCCGGACTTAAGTTCAAGGCTGGTATCTTTTCCAACCTCACCCACGACCATCTGGACTACCACAAGACATTCGCTGAATATCTCAGGTGCAAGAAACTGTTTTTCGACAACCTTCCTTCCGATGCATTTGCCATCACGAATATCGACGACCGCAACGGTGAAGTCATGCTCCAGAACACCAGGGCAAGGAAGGTCACATATTCCTGCCGTTCAATGGCGGACCACACATGCAGGGTGATGGAGATGAGCTTCGACGGAATGATGCTCAAAATCGATTCCACCGAGACATGGTGCAGGCTCACAGGCATGTACAATGCCTACAACCTGCTTGCGATATATACGACCGCACTCGTGCTGGGAGCTGAAAAGGATGAAATACTTGTGGCCCTGAGCACACTGAAGCCGGCGCCGGGAAGGCTGGAGAACATCAAGGGTCCCAAGGACATCTCGGTGATAATCGACTATGCCCACACCCCTGATGCACTTGAAAACGTGCTCAAGACGCTCAGGGAGATTGCACCTGACAGGGAGCTGATCTGCGTGTTCGGATGCGGAGGAGACCGTGACAAGACAAAAAGGCCGGAAATGGGAGCCATAGCCCAGAAATATGCCGACAGGATAATAGTGACATCCGACAACAGCCGAAGCGAAAGCACCTCGGCGATAATGGCCGACATCAAGGCCGGGATGGACATCAGCGGCAGGGCCAAATCCCTTTTCATCGAAGACAGGGAGGAGGCGATAAGGACGGGAGTTGCCATAGCCACCCAGGGAGCCACCCTGCTGCTTGCGGGAAAAGGCCATGAGACCTACCAGATCATAGGCACGGAAAAAAGACATTTTGACGAAAAAGAAATAATCGAACAAATCAACAAGGAAACAAGATGATATACCATATATTCCAATTGCTGTCGGACTACGACATTCCCGGACAGGGCCTGTTCACCTACCTGTCCTTCAGGGCCATACTCACATTCACTACTGCCCTTCTGATATCCATCATTGCCGGAAAGCGCATAATCAGATGGATTCAGAGGAAACAGATTGGTGAGGAAATCCGTGACCTGGGCCTGGAGGGACAGATGCAGAAAAAAGGCACTCCGACCATGGGAGGCATCATCATCTTCCTCTCCATCATAGTACCGGTGCTGCTGTTCTCAGACCTTACGAACATATATACCATATTGCTGCTGATCAGCACCATAGGTTTCTTCATCATAGGCCTGAGCGACGACTACATCAAGGTATTCAAGAAAAAGAAAGAAGGACTCAGCCCAAAGGCAAAACTGCTGGCACAGACACTGATAGGCTTCATCATCGGGTTCACGGTATGGTTCAGTGACGACATCGTTGTCAGGGTCAACGTGCCATCGGCGGACCATGTCACATCGATTGTCGCTGCGGGTGACAGCCTGAATGTCAATACTGCCAGGATTGTCGGCGATGCTTCCCAGGCGGAAAAACAGGACATGGTCAAAAGCACCAAGACCACCATTCCTTTTGTAAAGAACCATGAGTTCGACTACAAATGGATCTCCCCTTTCAAGGGTGCCGCAGGTTGGTATTGCAAATGGGCGATATATGTGCTGATGATTGTATTTGTAATCACTGCATGTTCGAACGGAGTGAATCTGACCGACGGCATGGATGGACTTGCGACCGGTACATCTGCCATCGTCGGAGTGGTATTGGGAATATTCGCATGGCTTGGAGGTAATGTGGTGAATGCCAATTACCTTAACATAATGTACATCCCGGGAAGCGGCGAGATTGCGGTGTTCATGGCGGCCTTCGTGGGCGCACTCATCGGGTTCCTTTGGAACAATGCCTTCCCTGCACAGGTGTTCATGGGCGACACCGGAAGCCTGATGCTCGGAGGTATAATCGGAGTTTGCGCGATACTTATCAGAAAGGAACTTCTGCTCCCCATCCTTTGCGGAGTCTTCTTCGTGGAGAGTCTGTCGGTGATGATGCAGACCTTCTATTTCAAGGTGACCAAGAAAAAATACGGGCAGGGACGAAGGATATTCAAGATGGCGCCTCTTCACCATCATTTCCAGAAAGAGGGCATCCCGGCACTGATCCAGAAGCCGGCAAGGGCCATCCCGGAAGCAAAGATTGTGGTGCGTTTCTGGATTATAGGAATGATATTGGCGGTCATTACAATCGCTTTGCTGAAAATACGATAATCAAAGAGTTTGTGACTAATCAGTCAGAAATAATAATTTGGAAAACAACAGTGTAATGGACAGAATAGTGGTTTTAGGCGGAGGAGAAAGCGGAGTGGGATCCGCAATCCTCGCAAAGGTCAAAGGGTTTGACGTTTTCCTCTCCGATATGGGAAAAATCGCCGACAAATACATAGAGATGCTCGAAAAATGGGAAATCCCATTCGAGCAGGGCAAGCACACCGAGGAACTAATCCTGAATGCAAAGGAAGTGATCAAGAGCCCCGGCATACCGGGAACTGCCCCTATGGTGAAGAAAATCGAAGAAAACGGTATCGGCATCATCTCGGAAATCGAGTTTGCCGGAAGGTATGACAACGCAAAGAAGATTTGCATAACGGGAAGCAACGGCAAGACGACCACGACATCGCTCATCTACTACCTGCTCCAGCAGGCAGGACTGAACGTGGGTCTCGGAGGCAATATCGGAAAGAGCTATGCATATCAGGTTGCAACTGAAAAACACGATATATATGTGCTGGAACTGAGCAGTTTCCAGCTGGACAATGTTTACGATTTCAAGGCGGACATCGCAATCATCACCAACATCACTCCTGACCATCTGGACAGGTACGACTACA